>CAZFAW010000369.1:0-3175 GCA_964517015.1 uncultured Chryseobacterium sp. | reverse complement strand
AAGCCATGGAGAAAGGCGGCCTGGCCATCTTCCACAGCAACGACATCATGCCCACGAGCGCCGATGGCACGATGCCCTTCAAGCAGGCCAGCGACATCTTCTACCTCAGCGGCATCGATCAGGAGGAGACGATCCTGCTGCTCTTCCCGGATGCGGTGGACGCGAAGGACCGCGAGATCCTCTTCGTGCGCGAGACCAGCGAGCTGATCGCCATCTGGGAAGGCGCCAAGTTCTCGCAGAAAGAAGCGAGCGAGTTGAGCGGCATCGCCACTGCGCTGTGGACGAGCAGCTACGATGCGACGATCAAGCGCTTGTTGCCGCAGTGCGAGCATCTTTATTTGAACAGCAACGAGCACCTGCGCCAAGGCAACGAGGTGGAGACGCGCGAGGAGCGCAAGAACAAGGAGCTGCGCGCGCTGTATCCATTGCACAGCGTGAAGCGCAGCGCGCCGATCATGCACCGCATCCGCAGCCGCAAGACAAAGGAGGAAGTGGCGCAGATGCAGCGCGCGATCAACATCACCGGCAAGGCCTTCGAGCGCGTGTGCGGTTTCGTGAAACCCGGCGTGAAGGAGTACGAGATCGAAGCGGAGATCACGCACGAGTTCCTGCGCAACGGCTCGCGCGGCCATGCCTACACGCCGATCATCGCCAGCGGCTACAACGCCTGCGTGCTGCACTACATCACCAACGACCAGGTGTGCAACGACGGCGATGTGATCCTGATGGATTTCGGCTGCGAGTACGGCGGCTACGCCAGCGACCTCACGCGGTGCATTCCCGTGAACGGCCGCTTCACCAAGCGCCAGCGCGCGGTGTACGATGCTGTGTTGCGCGTGAAGAACGAAGCCACGCAATTGCTGCGTCCCGGCACCCTGCTCGCCGACTACCACAAGGAGGTGGGCAAGATCATGGAGAGCGAATTGATCGGTCTGGGCCTGTTGGACAAGAACGACGTGGCGAAGCAGGACCCTGAGAAGCCGCTCTACAAGAAGTACTTCATGCACGGCACCAGCCACTTCCTGGGGCTCGATGTGCACGACGTGGGCTTGTGGAACGAGATGATCCAGCCGGACATGGTCTTCACCGTGGAGCCGGGCATCTACATCCGCGAGGAGAAGCTGGGCATCCGCCTGGAGAACAACATCCTGGTAACGCGTGACAATCCGATCGATCTGTTCAAGGACATCCCGGTGGAGGCGGATGCGGTGGAGGAGATGATGCACAGGAAGGTGGTTCCCGCATAGATGGCTGACAATACCATGGGCCATTCCGCGCGCCGGGAGCATGCGCGCATGATCCTGGCCGACCGCGCGCGAAGCGCCACGTTCGCACAAGCGTTGCGGCGCTCCTCCGTGAAGAACGCCAGGTTCTTCGCGCTCCTGATCGTGAGCGTTCTGTTGGGCTGCCTTTGGCTGTGGCTGGGGTTGGCGGCCATGGGCGGCTTCATGTTGGGGCTGGCCGTGGGCGCTGGTGCGTGCATGTTGGGCATGATCAAGCGCTTCGTCGCACATCGCCCCATGGTCGAGGAGTTCGTGGACTGGAAGAAGGTCGAAGAAGCGGCCGGGTTGCCTTGAGCGCTTCGTGGACCCATCGCGGTGATGATGTACGGAAAGGTGGGGGGTGAGGCACATCGACCGCCCGGACCGCGCGTTACCCGAACCCCGGCCCTGCATTATGGGTTCAAATCCTTGTCACATGAACGTTCGCGCGATCGGCCTTTCCGGCCTTGTCATGGGTCTCCTGTTCAAGCTCCTGCATTGGCCGGGAGCGTCGGTGCTCTTCCTCGGAAGCGCGTTGATCACCCTGGTGGCGTTCGCTCTGCTCCTGGTGCGGAAGCGCGGGCCGTGGGATCTCCGGGTACACCGGCCGGGCGCGCTGTTCGCTTCCCTGGCCACGGTGTTCGCCGGGGCGGCCTTCAAAACGATGCACTGGCCCGGTGCCAACCTGTTGCTGCTGGTGGGGCTCAGCGCGTTCGCCGTGTGGATCCTGGCCCAGTCGTTCCCGGCACGCGTACAGGAAGGCTGAGACGCGATGCGCACGAAGCCCCGCGAACATCGGCGGGGCTTCGTGCGTGTGCTCCGGAGCTTGCCGGGGTCACTCCTTCACGAGGCGCGCGCGCGCGCGCAGCGAGGTGCCGCGCACCTCGCAGGTGTAATGCCCCGCTGCAAGCCCGGTCAGGTCGGTCGTGGGCGATGTTCCATCGATCCGCTGCTCGAGAACGGTACGGCCGGTGGCATCGTGGATCCGCAGCGTACCGCCGATCGCGGCCACAGGAAGCTCCATGTGCAACAGGCCGCTCGTAGGTGTGGGGTAGATCACCAATTCAGACCCATCCTCCGTCCCGCCGATGCTGTTCGTGGATCCACCCCCGCACCACCACTCCTCTTCACCGCTGTCCCAGATGCCCAAGCCGTCCACGAACGCGGTCAATGAATCCACGCGGGCCTGCAGGGCAACGATGCTGGCGGTGGGTCCACCCGTCGCAGCACGCGCATAGGTGTATGCGAACAGGAGGGTCTGGGTTTGTCCCGGCAGCCAGGTGAATGGACCCATGGATGCGAGGGCTTTTCGCTCGCCAGGGATGCCACCGGATCCATATTCCGTCCATGCGGCCTGGGGCACGCCTCCGGTACCTACTCCGCCAGGGTCCGTTCCGCCCGGAAAGGCGAAGCGTGCGCTCGTGCTCCCCCCGTACCCGTTCCCGCCATAGGTCAAGGGCGAACCATCGTTCCACTGGCCGTGCAATGCCGCATAGTATTGACCCGTTAGGGTCGGCTCTCCCAAGGTGCCGGTGCCTGCATACATGGGCTTGGCGATCGCCAGGCCGAAGCGTTCGTTGTCCACCACCGCATCTCCTTGGAAGCGGCCGTTGAAAGCGAACAGTGCACTATCGGGCGACTGGTCCGTGCCATCGGGATCGGCCAGCACACCGCTGAACACCACTGCACCGAAGGCCGGCGGTTGCGGGCCATATCCGGTGGATCCGCCTACGCTCTCATCATCGTTGTCCGCGTTGCAGACATAGAACAGGTTTCGCGCGGGGTCGCTTCCCAGAAGATCGTCCGCGTAGTTGCCCAGATCGAGATCCGAGAAGAGGCCTATATAGGCGTCCTGGAGCGCTTGTGTGCTCTTGTTCTCCGCCTTGTACAACAGGAAGATGGTGTGGTCCAGT
>CAZFAW010000368.1:0-3176 GCA_964517015.1 uncultured Chryseobacterium sp. | reverse complement strand
GGGAGCGGTTGCTGCCGGGTGAATTGATGGAGCGCTGTTCGCTGGCCAAGCGTGTTCCGCTCGGGCGGGTGGGGGAGCATCGCGAACTGACCGACCTGGCCTGTTATCTCATTTCGGACCACGCCGGATTCGTGAACGGCGAAGTGGTCACCTTGGACGGAGGGGAGTGGTTGAAGGGCGCGGGGCAGTTCAACATGCTGGATCAAGTGGAACCCGGCATGTGGGATGCGATCGGGGTCATGGTCCGGAACGTGAAAGGAAGTTGACCCGTGACCACTCTGTTGTTCATGCCTGGAGCCGTGCTTGCCGCCATGGGGCTGGCCGGGCTGATCGTGCCGCCGCGCCGCCCGAACTGGTGGTACGGTTATCGCACCCCGCGCAGCATGCGCAGTCAGGAAGCCTGGGAGGATGCCAATCGCATTGCCTCGCTGCTCCTCGTCCTCGTGGGGTTCCTGTCGCTGAACACGGGGCTCACATGCTGGTTCCTGACCCGACGGCCGAACATCGCGGTCACCATCGTTGCTTTGGTCACCAGCGTGCTGGCACTGGCCCTGTTCGCCTTGGTGGAGCTCTACCTGGCCCGGAATTTCAACCGTGACGGGAAGCCCAAGCGGTGAACGATGGCCCGCCCCAGGAAAGACAAGGTCCCATTGGCGCCGTGTTCCATTCCACCGATAACTTGTACCCCATTAACCGAACACCCATGAAGAGGAGCTTGATCACGGCATTTTCCCTGGCGATCGCCGTCTGCTCGAACGCCCAGGACAATGTCACGGCCATCGCCGCACCCATCGACCCCCCCGCCAAGCCCGCTGAGCGTGCCGTTCCATCGGAAGCCCTGATGGTGCGGTTGATGAGCGAATTGGGCCTGGACAAGAAACAAGCGGAAGCCGGAAGGAACGTGCTGCTCCAGGCCGACAAAGCGAGCACCGATGCGCGTATGGCCGCGGATGAGATCATGCGTCGGATCGACGAGACCTACGCCAAGTACTGGGAGGATCTCAAGGCGACCTTGACCCCGGAGCAGGCACAGCGATTCGATGAGCTGAAGGCCAGCGGGGCATTGGACAAGGTCTACTGCTCCGGATGCTGTCCCTCGCACGCGGCGGAAGGCCACAAGGAAGGCTGCTGCGCCGGTGACAAGGCCGCCCCGAGCGGAGGTACCGTGAACGGCAAGGCCGTAGCGGCCCCTCGCCCCACCAAGCAACCGAAACGGAACACCGATCACTAGGTCCATCGGACCCCCAACGAAGAAGGGCCGCGATCCGCGGCCCTTCTTCGTTGGGGGTGGTCGCTCAATCCACCACCACCACGAGGTATTTGCTCATGCTCCAGAATTGCGCCGCATCGGTGATCACCAGCTTGTCCACCTGTCCATCGAACCGATAGGAGCTCGCAGGATGGCTGGTGGCCAGCTTCGCTTTCTTGGCGTTGATCGGGATCTCCATCGTTCGGGTGATGTCCACCTGCTTGAAATACTCCTTGTTCAGGCCGGCGGCGTTCAACTTGTTGGTGGCCCCGATGCCGGCGACGCCGCCTTCCTTGGTCAGCACGCCGTTCTCGCGCAGTTCCTTGGCCGATCCCACTGCATACCACGCCGCGTTCAACTCATCGCGCTGCAGGGCGGCCAATTGTTCCTTGTCGCGGTACATGCCGATCAGTTCTGCCAGCGACGCGTTCGTACTGGACAATTGATCCTTCAACGAACCGATCTCGGAGTCCTTCTCCGCCACCGTGCGCTCCAGCTCCTCCACCGTACGGGTCAGCTCGGCGATGCGCCCGCCGTTCTTCTTCGCATCCTTTCGCAACTTCGCGATCAGGGCCTTGTTCTGCTCCAGCAGCGAATCGATCATGTGGATGTCGTCCATGATGTGCTGCTCCATGTCCTTGCCCATTTCCGGCCCGGTGGTGGTGGAGTTGCCCAGCTGCCCCTGCTTTTCACGGATGGTGCGGAGGTTCTCGCTGATCCGATTGAACGTGCCGAACAGGTCGTTGATCGTGGAGTCCTTCATGTGCACCATGTCCTCGGTGCGCGACTGGTCCTGTTCAAGCTGTTTGTATTGCTCGGATCGGGTGGGATCCTGTTCGCACGCCGTGATCAGGAGGGCCGCCGTGCAGAGCGGCAGGAGGGAACGGAACGGGCGCAGTGCCATGGGTGAGGGGTATTTGACCTTGAAAGGTTAACGCAATGCGGCGAAACTACGTATCAGGCCGCGCCTCCTTCCTTCCCATGGCTACCCGCACGGCTCCCCATTTCCGGGATCGCAAACACCCCCCAAGCGCGCTCTTATCGGTCGTGGGCGCGAATGCCGCGCGCCTGCTGGCGTACCTGGCGTTCCTGGCCTTGGCGGCAGCTGCACAGGCCCAAGCCACCGATCCGGCTTCGCTCACCGAAGAGTTCAGCCGGTTGAGCCCGAAGGAACGCGCCCGCATTGCCAGGAAAGAGCAGGAGGAGGCACGTCTGGACACGGCATACCAACGGGTCATGGCCAGTGCGGAGGAGCAATTCCAGCAGGCCCGCTATGAAGATGCACTGGCGGGGTACGAACAAGGCCGGCGCATGCGTCCCTTGAACGTGTATCCGAAAGTGAAGATCCAGGATATCCAGGCGTTGATCAAGAAACGGGACGAGGAGGTGGCCAAGGCGGCTGCGATCGCGCCTGTCACGAAGGAAGTGCCCATTGTACCTGCGGTTGTGCCGACCGAGCCCGTTGGAGCCGCCATCGCACCGCGAGAGGATCCGCCTGCGCCGGCTGACGTGGCTCCGGTACCCGAGGCCGTTCACCGACCGATCGAACCTGCCCCCTTGCCTGAGAAAAGGACACCAGCATCGCCCACGGCGCCAATTGTGCGGAATACGGTCCGTACCGCACGTACCGAAGCATCGAAAACACCTCTGCGCGAAGCCGTGCCGCGGTTGCCCGACGGAGTGCGCGAGAACCGCTACCGCGAAGGCAATGCGGACGTGATCGAACGCGTGGTGACACGCAGCGGCAAGAGCACCGTATACAAGCGCACGGAGAACAAATGGGGCCAGGTCTACTATTTCGAGGACGGTAAGCCCATCGATGCGCGTGTGTGGAAGGCGCTCTTCGGTGATCAGGAACCCTGATCACCCGGGTCCATCAGCACTTTCACGGGCATTTCCAGGAGCGCCTTGTAGTCGTTCCCGGCTT
>CAZFAW010000367.1:0-3182 GCA_964517015.1 uncultured Chryseobacterium sp. | reverse complement strand
TGGGCAAGGCGATCCAGCTCGGCCTGAAGCCCATCGTGGTGATCAACAAGGTGGACAAACCCAACTGCACGCCCGAGGAGGTGCACGAGCAGGTGTTCGACCTCATGTTCGCCCTGGAGGCCACCGAGGAGCAGCTCGACTTCCCCGTGGTGTACGGCAGCAGCAAACAGGGCTGGATGGGGCCCGATTGGAAGACCCCGACGGAGGATGTGAGCTACCTGCTGGACGTGATCCTGGAGAAGATCCCCGCGCCGAAGAAGGCGGAAGGCACGCTCCAGATGCGCATCACCTCGCTCGATTACAGCAGCTTCCAGGGCCGCATCGCGGTGGGCCGTGTAAGCCGTGGCACGATCAAAGCAGGCCAGAACGTGGCCCTCGTGAAGAACGATGGACGGATCGTGAAGGGCAAGGTGGCCGAACTGATGACCTTCGAAGGCCTCGGGAAGGAGAAGGTGAAGGACCGTGTGCTGGGCAGCGGCGAGATCTGCGCCGTGATGGGCCTGGAGGGCTTCGACATCGGCGACACCATCGCCGATCCGGAGAACCCCGAAGGACTGCCCGGTTTCAAGGTGGACGAACCCACCATGAGCATGCTCTTCACGATCAACACCTCGCCTTTCTTCGGCAAGGAGGGCGAGTTCGTGACCAGCCGCCACCTGCGCGATCGCCTGTTCAAGGAGATCGAGAAGAACCTCGCCATGCGGATCGAGGAGACGGGATCCCCGGACAAGCTCCTGGTCTATGGGCGTGGCATCCTGCACCTGGGCATCCTGGTGGAAACGATGCGCCGTGAGGGCTACGAATTCCAGCTCGGCCAGCCCCAGGTGATCCTCAAGGAGGTCGACGGGATGAAATGCGAGCCGATCGAACACCTCACCGTGCAGGTGCCCGAGACCTTCAGCAGCAAGGTGATCGACCAGGTAACACGCCGCAAGGGCGAACTGACCAGCGTGGAACTGAAAGGCGATCGTGTGAACATCGAGTTCAACATCCCCGCACGCGGCATCATCGGCCTGCGCAATCCGTTGCTCACGGCCACGGAGGGCGAGGCGATCATCGCGCACCGCTTCAAAGGGTACGAACCCTGGAAGGGAGAGTTCACGGCGCCGCGGCCCGGCTGCATCGTGAGCGGCGAAACCGGGACCGCCATCGCCTACGCGATCGACAAGCTGCAGGACCGCGGCAAGTTCTTCGTGGAGCCCGGCGAGCCGATCTATGCAGGCCAGGTGATCGGCGAGAGCCCCAAGCCCGACGAGGAACTGGTGGTGAACGTGATCCGCGTGAAGAAGCTCACCAACATGCGCGCCAGCGGCAGCGACGACAAGGTGAACATCGCGCCCGCCGTGAAGTTCTCCCTGGAGGAGTGCATGGAGTACATCGCCGACGACGAATACCTGGAGGTGACGCCCAAGAGCCTGCGCATCCGCAAGATCCTGCTCAGCGAGCACGATCGGAAGCGCGCGAGCAAGGCGCCGGTGGAGGCCTAGGATCGAACTTTCCCTCCGGCCGTGTGTACGGGAGGCCAGGATCGCATCCTGATCCCGACCCCCTAACACACAACGCCATGAGAAAGACCTGGATCATCGCCCTGGCCATCGCCTCGGCCTGTTGCATCGTGCTGGTGCTCGCCTCGTTCCGCACCATGCCCGCACCGCGCGCCCATTGCGCCGTGCCCAAGGCCCAGCAGGCGCTGGGCTGCGTGTTCAAGACCGTTTACGAAGGCGAGGGCCTCGACACCAACTTCGTCGTGAAGACGCCGTCGCAGGTGCTCGCCGCCGAGGATCGCGCCTACACCTGGTTGATCCAGGCCCAGAACAACGACGGTGGGTTCGCCGCCGGCCAGCACACCAGCCAGAACGTGATGGACCCGCACGCATCGCCGAGCGACCCCGCCACCACGGCCATGGTGAGCATGGCGCTGTTGCGCGCGGGAAGCACATTGGAGAACGGCCGGTTCGCGCAGGTGCTGCGGCGGAGCACCGAGTTCCTGCTGCTGGCGGTGGAGGGATCGCCGCAGGGATCGTTGAACATCACCCCGTTGCAGGGCACGCAGATCCAGGTGAAACTGGGCCAGAACATCGACGTGGCGCTCACCGCGCAATACCTGAGCAATCTGATGGGGCGCATGCCGTGCAACGATCCCAAGCACGACCGCTGGCTGCGCGCGTTGAACACCTGCACGGCCAAGATCCAGCAGGCACAGACCAGCAACGGCAGCGTGCAAGGCAACGGCTGGGCCGGTGTGCTGCAATCCAGCTTCGCCACGAACGCGCTGGAGAGCGCGCAGCACGTGGGTGCGGAAGTGGACGAGGATGCGCTGGACCGTGCGCGCGATTTCCAGAAGGGGAACTTCGATGCGGCCAACGGGACGGTGGCCACGGAGACCGCCGCCGGTGTGACACTGTACGCCGTGAGCGGCAGCACCCGCGCCAGCGCGAAACAGGCCCGAAAGGCCGAAGAAGACCTGAAGAAGGCGGTGAAGGAAGGCAAGCTGCCCGGCGAAGCCCCGGTTTCCGTGACGAACCTGGAGCAGGCCGGCTACAGCAAGGACGAGGCGGAGAAGATGAACACGGCCTGGCAGGTGTACAATGCCGCCAAGGAACGTGCGCAGGCCAATGAGGTGATCAGCGGCTTCGGCAACAACGGGGGCGAGGAATTCCTGAGCTACCTGCAAACCGGAGAATCGCTCGTGATCAACAAGGACATGGATTGGAAGGACTGGTACGCCAGCACCACCGCGCGCCTGGTGAACATCCAGAACAACGACGGCAGCTGGAGCGGTCACCATTGCATCACCAGCCCGGTGTTCTGCACCGCCACATCGCTGTTGATCCTGAGCGTGAACAACGACATCGATCAGCTGGTGGCACAGGGTGCCACGGTGCAGCGCTGAGCGCTTCGGAGAGGGTGGGCGCCGGGGTGCGGATCCGATCCGCGCTCCGGCGTACCCCGTCCGGGACCTGCCGTCCGCGCGCGATCCTTCGCCGGGCACGCGTACGGCTCAAGCAGGCAGGCTAACTTCCGCCGTGATGCTCCACCGACCGCTTGCCTTCGTTCTCCTGATCGCATGGTGCTCCTGCGCGAACCGCCACCAAGTGGAGGTGCCACCGGCCGACCCTCCCGCGACGGATCAGGATCCCACCGCGCTCTTCCACACGGGCAGGGTGACCACGGCTTTCGCT
>CAZFAW010000366.1:0-3190 GCA_964517015.1 uncultured Chryseobacterium sp. | reverse complement strand
GGTGGCATTGCAAAAGCGTCAAACTCACGTTCGCTCCTCCAGCTTCAGGTTGCCGAGCGCCACGTTCAGCATGGCGGGGTCGGCGGCTATGCGCGCATCGTTCTCCACCGTCATTCGGACAAGGGCGCGTTGTTCGGCAGGTACATGGTCCAGGATGCAGCGCTCCAGCAGGTCCTTCACCGAGGTGTCCTGCCGTTGGATCTCGCGTGTGTTGGTCTGCGCGAAGCGCAACAGGTCGTCCACCAATTGGATCATGCGCGCGGCACCGCTGTGGATGCGCGTGGCCGTTTCGGCCTGTTCGGCATCCTGCCCTTGTGCGAGGTCCTTGAGGTGTTCGCTCAAGGCCATGACGTTCTTGAGCGGGCTGCGCAGGTCGTGGGCCACCGTATAGCTGAACGAGCCCAGGTCCTCGAGCGCATCCAGCAGCTGCCGGGTGCGGGCGTTCACGCGCCGGTCCAGATCGGCGTTCAGTTTCAGGAGGCGTTGTTCCTCCATCTTGCGATCGCTGATGTCCTTGATCATGGCCTGTGCGAGCGGTTTTCCGTCGGCACCCGGGCCGATGGACGTCATGCTCACCAGGCAGTCGATGGTCCGCCCATCGGGCACGCGCAGGGTCACGTCCACGTTCACGAACGGCAGTCCCTGGTCCAGGGCCGTCGTCGCGTGTTCGAGTTTTCCGGCGTCCTGGATCAACGGGGCGATGGACATGCTCCGGAGCGCTTCGGCATCGACCCCGAACAGTTTCAGGGCCGCGGGATTGCCATCGATGAACCGTCCTGCCTGGTCCAGGATGGTCACCGGGTCCGCGCTCGAATCGAACACCTGCCGGTAGCGATGCAACAGGCCTTCGCGTTGTTCCCGCAGATGGTGCACCTCGAAGGCCTGTTCAATGCGCAGTTTCAGGTCGTTCGGGTCCCAGGGTTTGGTGCAGTAGCTGTAGATACCGCCTTTGTTGATGGCGTCCACCACGGCTTCCATGTCGCTGTACCCCGTGAGCAGCATGCGGATGGTGCGCGGGTACTTGTCGCGTACCTGGGCCAGGAACTGTGAGCCGGTGGTGCCCGGCATGCGCTGGTCGCTGATCACCACGTGCACGGGATGTTGTTCCAGCAAGGCGAGCCCTTCCTCGGCGGAAGTGGCCGTGTGCACTTGGAATTCGCGTCGGAACGTGGCGCGGAAGGCGGTCAGGTTGCCCGCCTCATCGTCCACGTACAGCACATTGATGCGTTGCTTGTTCATCGTCAGGCGCGTTTGGCGGCTTGGGTGGGTTCAAGGGGGAGGACCATGCGGAACTCGGCGCCTTCGCCGGGTCGGCTGAATGCCTCGATGCTGCCGTTGTGCTTCTCCATGATCCCGTAGGCGATCGAGAGCCCGAGACCGGTGCCTTCGCCCACCCCTTTGGTGGTGAAGAAGGGTTCGAACATGCGGGCCTTCACGGCTTCGCTGAAGCCGGGGCCGTTGTCCTTGATGCGGACCACGATGCGATCGTTCTCCGTACGGGTGGTCACCGTAACCGTGCCTCCGCCTTCGGGGTGGGCGGTCTTCACCGCCTGGGCCGCATTGGTGAGGATGTTCATGAACACCTGGTTCAATTTTCCGGGGTAGCATTCGACCACCGGCAACGCGCCCAGGTCCAGTTCGATGTTCACCCTGTCGCGGATCTGGGGCGCGAGCACGGCCAGCGTGCTCCGCAGGCCCTCATTGATGTCGGCTGCTTTCAGGTCCCCTTCATCGAGCCTGGAGAAATTGCGAAGGCCGCGCACGATCTCGGCGGTCCGGCTGGCCCCGTTCTCGATGCTGTTCAGGATGTCGCCGGTTTCGGTGATGCTGTCCTCGATGCCGAGTTGTTCCTCCTCCTTCCGGATGTCCCGCACCTCCGGTGTGTCGAGCGTGGCCCCGAATTCACGGTAGCGCTTCAACACGTCCATCAGTTCGCCGATGTTCCGGCGCAGCGGCGGGATGTTGCTGCTGATGAAGTTCACCGGATTGTTGATCTCGTGCGCGATGCCGGCGGTCAGCTGGCCCAGCCCCGCCATCTTCTCGGCGTTCACCAGCTGGGCTTGCGTGCGCTTCAGGTGCTCGTTGCTCTCGCGCAGCTCGCGCGTGCGTTCCGTGACCTTCTGCTCCAGGAACATGTTCTGTTCCCGGATGATGCGTTCGTTCTCCAGGGAAATGCGCAACGACTCGGCCTGCGAGCGTTCCTTCTCGCGGCGCAGGATGTTGATCCGATCGCCCAGGCCGAAGGAGAGCAGCACCACCTCGGCAACCGAACCCACGGGCATGGTGTAATTGGTTAGGGCATTGAAGGGGAGCACGTCCTTGTCCTTCAGTACGAACAGCATGACCCCGGCGAGGAACAGGCTCCAGGCCAGCAGGAAATAGATCGCGCTCCTCGACCCTCTGCGGCGGAGCAGCACGGCGATGTACAATTGGTAGAAGGCGTACGTGCCGGCCGCCGCCTGCGCAACCTGGTAGCCCAGCAACGGCGCGTTGGCCACGATGGCACCCACGCAGGCCAGCAGGAGCGCGGAAAAGCCGATGGTCACGTACCGATAGCTCGCGATCTGCCGGCGCACGCCCAGGAAATTGTCCATGAAGGCGCCTGCAGCGATGGCTGTGAAACATGTGAGGACGAGCGAGGAATTGGTGGCGAACCATGTGCTGTAGGGGAGAACATGGAACCCGAGCGAGCCCAGGAAGCTGAGTTGGGTGCCACATACAAGGGCGATGTACACCACATAGATCAGGTAGCTCTTGTCCCGGATGGAGAAGAACACGAAGAGGTTGTACAGCGCCATCACCAGCATGATCCCTATGAAGCCCCCGATCCAGAAGTTCCGGGTGGTGGCGTAGTGCTGGAAGAAACCCTGGTCGCAAATGGCGATCGGGAGCTGCACTTGTTTCAAGCTGTGCACACGAAGCAGGATCGTCGCACTGCGCCCCACCGGTAACGGGATCCTGAACCCATAGAGCGGTGTGCTTTGCACGGCGCGATCCACCGGCCTGCGTTGCCCCACGAAGGCGAGCCGTTGCACGGACCGCCCCTCCTGCATGTAGAGGTCGAGTTCCTCGATCTCCGGATAATGCACCAGGATCATCGGCACATCGCTGTTGCCCAGATTGGTCAATTGGAACCGGAGCCAATTGACCGAAGGCGTAACGCCCAGGTTCGGGATCTCGCGCTGCACCT
>CAZFAW010000365.1:0-3192 GCA_964517015.1 uncultured Chryseobacterium sp. | reverse complement strand
GATGGTATTTCGAAAGCGTGGCTTGCGACGCTCGCGGAGCCGCACGAGACGGCTACGGCGCTGGGTTTGTACACCGGCCTACAAAGCATCTGTGCATTGATCGCCAGTTCCATGGCCGGGGTGTTGTGGTACTGCTTCGGACCTGCGGCGGCCTTTGGAACGACCGGCCTGGTGACGCTGATCGTAGTGGTGTACCTATGGCTGATGGCGCCGGAGCCCAATGCGCGCTAGAACACCACCACGCGCGCGACCCCCAAGAAGAGCCCCTCGCGCACCACGCGCACCTGGTAAAGCCCTGCCGGAAGCGAACCAAGAACGATAGCCGTTTCGTGGCCGCCGCTCCCTTCTTGGGCGTGTACTACGCGGCCACGCGCGTCGGATACCACAAGGAGTGCCCGCGGGTCGAGCACGAAGGATGTGCTCACGTTCATGAGGTCATGGGTCGGGTTGGGATACACGCGGATGTCGAAGGCCTCGTCCATGCCGTGTTCGGCCAAACCCGTGGGGAACCCGTTGTTGCCCAGCCATGCCGCGCTTCCGTTCGTGGAACACGTGACCACATCAAGGATCCCGTCCCCATCCATGTCGGCAAGACGCACATCGTCCGTACCGGTGTGGTCTGCAGAGGTGGCGATCAAGCTCGCCGGCCCGAAGAGCGCGCCCCCCGTATTCTGCCTGAACAGGAGGTCCCCGTTCTGCCGCAACGCGACCAGGTCCGGAAGACCATCGAGGTCCAGATCACCGATGTCGAGTGCGTACGTGTCTGTCGCCGGTAACGCTTGGCCCGGAAGAAAGGACCCGCTTCCGCCATTGCGCAACACGCCGATGCTATCGCCAGCGAACACAACCAGGTCCTCGAGACCGTCGTTGTTCAAGTCTGCGCTGCGAAGGACCGGCGAATTCTGGGCACCGAGGTCGTTATGGGTCTGCACAGGGGAGAGGCCGGCGAAGACGTTGGCACCCGGAACGCCACCCCCGAGGTTCGGACACCAGAATACGGAGTCGGTGCCGCCACCGCCCATGTTGCCGTGGGACCATACGTAATCGGGATCGCCGTCGCCATCCATATCCGCGAGCGCGACCCCGCTGGGTATATAGTCGGAGCCCAGGTAATAGCTAATGTCCGGTCCGAAGGACCCGAGGCCAGAGTTCAGGTTGATCTGGAAGTCGCCGTAGGTGTATCGGAAAATGTCCGTATCGCCGTCCATGTCCATGTCGCGCAGCAAGGGTGTCACCGGCATGAGCGGGAACGCGAGGAAGAACGAAGCGCCGATCGCGGAGGTGGAATCCATGGAGCCTCCGTTGTTCTTGAGCAGGAACAGGCGCTTGTAGGTTCCCACCAGGGGTTCCTGCCAGACCGCTACCAGGTCCTCATCGCCATCGCCATCGAGGTCGCCGGGCACGGCTCGGATCACGCTCAGTGTGGAGGGGTCGGGTGCTGTGGGCCTGTGTTCCAATTCCCCGGCACCATCGTTCATGTGAAATGCAAGACCCCATGGCCTCGGTCCCTCGGCGAGGGGGCTGAACGGCGCATAAGCGCACACGGCGGCGTCCTGTTCCCCGTCGCCATCAGCATCGAAAACGGATATGCTGGACGGTGCGATCGAGTTCATGCGCACCAGGGATCCCGCACCGCTGCGCAACCGGAGGTGTTCATTGGCGTAGGCTACGACGTCCGTGAGCACATCGCCATCCAGATCGCCGACCGCGAACGAACGGTAGTCGTCTGAACCAAGGTTCGCGAACCAGCCCGAGGTGAAGGAAGCGCCGCCGTTGTTCGTGGCGAACGCCATGCTGTGCTCCGCAACGATGTCGCCGTAGTGCGAACGGAAAAGCAGGTCAAGATCGCCGTCGCCATCCATGTCGTTCGGAACCAGACCAACGAACCGGGTGTTGGGCTCCGGCGAGGTGAGCCATGGCGCGGCAGGTGCGAAGGCGCCGCTCCCGTTGTTCAGGGCGACCAGGAGGTCCGAACCCGTCAATGATATATAGGCCAGCACCAGGTCGGCGTCCAGATCGCCGTCCACATCCATCAACACAAGGCCGTTGCAGTCAGAGCCTCCAGTGAGCGGGATCGCGGCGAAGGAACCGGAGCCGTTGTTCTGGTACCACACCGGCGGGGTACCCAACGAGGCGATATCGGTGTCGCCATCCCCATCGAGGTCGGCGACATCAAAAACTCCCTCCCATTCCAACAACCCCCCGCTGAAGCCTCCCGAGAACACCAGGCCTCCGCTACCGAAGGAGCCGCCGCCCAGGTTCTGCGACCACCCGAGCGAGGATGTTCCGGTGCCGCTCAGGTGGAAGAGGTCCAGGTCCAGATCCCCATCCGCATCAGCCAGCCGCACATCGTACACATCGGTTAGTCCGGATACCAGTGTTGCGAGCGGCGCGAACGCACCACCCCCCAGGACCCTCACCCAGCCGACCGACCCGCTCGTACGGTCATTGAAAACGAGGTCATCGATCCCATCGCCGTCCAGATCGCCGGAACGAATACGGTCCACGGAACCCACTAGCCCCAGGTCGTCGCTGGTCCTGAAGTCACCCGGGGTCACTTGTTCCATGATCCAGAGGTGCCCGCCCGCTTCGCGTACTACATCGCCGTCCCCATCGCCATCCACGTCATGGACGCACAAGGCAGCGCCTGAGATCGGGTAAACGAACCGGTGCTCGGGACCGAGTTGTGCGTTCGCGCTGGTGACAAGGAGCAGGGCGAACAGAAAAATGGGGCGCATACCGAATAGACGCGTGCGCAGGACGCACGTTGCCGCGCAGGCCCTAACGCAGCACGGCGCGGGTTGCAAAGACCGTGGCTCCCGCCCGGGTCACGCGAACCAGGTACATGCCCGCGGGAAGCTCACCGCGCACGATCACGGCATCTTGACGTCCGGAACCCTGCTGCGCCCGCACCACGTGGCCGCACGCGTCCAGCAATTCGATGCGCAGATCGGCACCCAGCACCACGTTGGCCCAAAGATGGATGTCGCCGTTCGTTGGATTCGGCGATACGGTCAGCGGCGTAGTGGATGCGTCCATCACCCCCGTGCTGATCACGTTGAACGGATCGCTCACCGCCACACAACCGTAGATGCTGGTCACCTGCACGGTGTAATCGCCGGGGCCGAAGATCAACACGTTCTGCTGGTCCGCGCCAGCGATGCTATCGCCGTTCAGGAACCACTGGTAGGC
>CAZFAW010000364.1:0-3201 GCA_964517015.1 uncultured Chryseobacterium sp. | reverse complement strand
CATGCGGCGCGACCCTCCTGTTCCTCGGCTGTTCCGATCAACGCCGTACCGTGGATGGCTCGCCTGCCGATCCCCGATGGGCCGCGATCGACTCGCTCGATGGCATCGGTCAGTACGCCACCGCGCTTGAACGGACGGAGACGATCCTGGATCGGGCGCGTGCGGACGGCGATTGGCGAACAGAGTTCAAGGCCTGGATGTACCGATCCAGGTTCCAACAGACCACGGGCGTGGAACAGCCTGCCATCCTCTCCGCTCTGGAGCAACGCGCCGCCGCAGCACCCGCCCCGCTGGCCCAGGTTCTGCAAAGCGTGGCCGCAGGCGGTTGGTGGGAATTCTATCAACAACGGCGGTGGGCCGTCCTGGAACGCACGTCCACCACCGTGGGTTCGGACGATCCCGAGACCTGGGGGCAGCAGAGGTTCATGGAGAAGGTGATCGCGGGTTTCCGTGCATCGCTTGCGCCGAGCGACTCGCTCATGCAGGTCCCGGTCGACGGGATCGGTGACTTGTTGCTGGGCGACGAGCGCGCCCGCGCATTGCGCCCCACCCTGTTCGACCTGCTGGCACATCGTGCGCTCGAGGTGTTCACCAGTTCCGAGACCCGGGTAACCGAACCCGCGTGGAGGTTCAGCCTTGACGATCCGCGCGCGTTCGAGCTCTTCGAGTCGTTCGCGCATCGACCACTTGCGCATCGCGACAGCACCTCCTGGGAATTCCAGGCACTCGTGCTCTACCAACGACTTGAACGGGCGCATTTGCACGACACGCACCCGGATGCGCTGGTCGACGTGATCCTCGACCGACTGAACTACGTGCACGACCGTACCGCGTTGCCAGGACGGGACACGCTTCTCCTGCGATCGTTGGGGGAACTGCGCGCGCGGCTCACGCGGCATCCGGCATGGAGCGAAGTGACCCTCGCCATCGCGCGATGGCACCAGCAAGCAGGCATGAAATACGACCGCCTGGCCGGCGAGCCGGGGAAGTGGGAAGTACGGCGGGCCGTGGAGCTCTGCGACTCCGCCATCCAACGGTTCCCCGGATCCTTCGGCGCGATCAACGCTGCGCACCTCAAGGAGCAGCTGCTGGAACCCTCCATGGGGATCCGCTGCGAAGAGGCCACGCTACCGGACGCACCGTTCATGGTGGCGCTCACGTACGCGAACGTCCCGAAGGCGTGGTTCCGTATCGTTCCCGACCCGGCGGGACCTGAAGCGAGCAGCCCCTGGGACCCTGAACACGGGAAGCGGCTCGCCAATGAGAAGGCCGTGCTGGAATGGAACGTGGACCTGCCCGATGATGGGGACCACCATATGCACATGACCGAGCTGCCCGTGAGCGGCCTGCCGGCAGGTCGGTACGCCCTGCTGGCCAGCCCGTTGCCTTCGTTCCGGCCCGGCAAGGACCTCATCGCCTTCACCAATGTGGAATGCACGCGATTCTCCGTCATCGAACGGCGGGATCGCAATGTGTTCGAACTGCTGGTGCTCGACCGCTACACCGGCGCGCCGATGCCCGGCGTGCAGGTCACGCTGTACAGCGACAACCAGCGCGGCAACGGACTTGTGAAGCTCGGGGAGACCCGGACCAACGGCGAAGGACGCCTCAACGACAGGATCCACGGTTCCAACGGACGGTACGTCTGGCAGCTGGTTTCCGGGAACGATCGCCACTTTTCTTCCGCAGGATACGCCTGGATGGGCGGGGAGGACGTTCCGGCAGACAGCATGCGCACCTTCCTGTTCACCGACCGCGCGATCTACCGGCCGGGGCAGGAGATCCTCTTCAAGGGGATCGTCACGGTGAAGCGCGACCGGGGAACGGTTGCCAAGGCCGGGTACCGCACCACGGTACGCCTGATCGATGTGAACGACCAGCTGGTCGATTCCATCATGGTCACGAGCGATGCGTTCGGCGCGTTCCATGCAACGTTCAAGGCCCCTTCGGGAACGCTCACCGGGAGGATGCGGATCGAAGAAGCGCATGGCGTACAAGGGCTCCAGGTGGAAGAGTACGAACGCCCCACCTTCGAAGTGGTCTTCGATCCCGTGGGTGGAGAACCGGCACTGGAGCAGGAGGTGCGGCTCTCCGGTGTGGCCCACGGCTATGCGGGCGTTCCGCTCGATGGTGCCGAAGTGCAATGGCATGTGGAACGGAATGCGCGCATGCCGTGGTGGTGCGGCCGGGCCTGGAGGGGTCTGCCGTGGGGCCGGGGAACGCGGATCGCCAGTGGCACGGCGACGTGTGATGCCGAAGGCCGTTTCTCCGTGGTGTTCCGTGCACAGGCGGATGCCGGGTTCCCGCGCGAGGCCGATCCCACCTACCACTTCACCGTTACGGCCGACGCTACCGATATCAACGGCGAAACGCAGAGCGGCACCATCGAACTGGAGCTCGGCTACCGTACCATGGACATCGACCTCGTTCTTCCGGAGGGCGATGCCGTGGATCGCACTACCGCGGACAGCATCGGCATCACGGTACGCAACCTGAACGGAGAAGCGCTCGACGTTCCCGTCCACGTGAGGATCTCCCGCCTCGTCGCACCAGCACGCCCGTTGCGCGAACGGCGGTGGGAAAGACCCGATCGGTTCGTCATGGGCAAGGACGAGCACGGTGCGCTATCGAAGGACGATGCCTACGACAACGAGGCCGATCCCCTGAACTGGCCTGCAGCCGCCGTGATCGCGGAACGTTCGGCATGGAACACCATGCATCGCGCCTTCCCGCTCGATGGCGCGGGCCGGTGGGAGGTGGGCAGTTATTTGATGGAGGTGACGGCGACGGATGCGCGCGGTCGCATGGTGAGCGTGAAGAAGCCCTTCACCGTTTACGATACCACGGTCCAGAAGACCGGGTTCGTGGCGGAGGCGTTCCATGTGGTGCGGGTGAAGGCGACCGCGGAACCCGGGGAGAAGGCCGTCCTGCTGTTGAGCAGCGCCCTGCCCGAAGCGCGCATACTGATGGAGGTCGAACGCCAGGGCGTGATCGCGGTGAGCCGCTGGTTCGTGCTTCGCCAAGGGCAGCAGCGCGTGGAACTGCCCGTGCTCGAAGGGGATCTCGGTGGATTCTTCGTGCATCTGTTGTGCGTGGAACGCGGCCGCGTGCACAACGAGACCGTGGCCATCGATGTGCCATGGCCGAACGATCGTCTGGAAATGGAATGGATGAGCTTCCGCGATGCGCTCTTGCCCGGCG
>CAZFAW010000363.1:0-3203 GCA_964517015.1 uncultured Chryseobacterium sp. | reverse complement strand
GACCTGCGCGCGCGCGCCGTGTTCTTCGATCCGGTGGGCGCCGGCGGCGGCTTCAGCCTGTTCGTGGAAGGCCAGGTGATCGCCAGCACGAAGCGCCCCTCCACCGCGCCGCTGGCCGACCTGATCGGTGCCGGTGCCCCGCTGGGCGGCGGCCTCACCATGGGCGTGTTCAGTGTGGGCACCACCATTCCCCTCGCGCTGCGCCTGCGCTGATCGCCCCATGCACCGCTCCGGCCCGTTCGCCCTGCTCCTGGTGCTGCTCGCTCCGGCGGGCGCGCACGCGCAGGCGCCACCCTGCCGCACGCGCGCACAACTGATCGCCGCCCATGCGCTGATCCCGTCGTACGACCTGGGGCGCCGCGACGACATCTCGCTGAGCAACCTGATGCTCGGCACCTACGCCGGCGACCGCACCTCGAGCTACATCGGCCTGGGCCCGCTGGAACACACCGTGACCAGCCAGGACGCCACCGTGCCGCTGCAGGACGGCGAAGGGCGGCTGGGCTACCGCTTCGAGGCCAACGTGGACCTCTTCTTCACCGTGATCAGCGGGCGCAACGACCCCCACTTCTTCAGCGCCGGCAACCGCATCGGCATCTTCTTCAACAACACGGTGCGCATGGCGCGCGATCCCTCCTCGCCCCTGCTGCCGGGCAACTGGAAGATCGGCGCGGCCGGCGAGTTCCCCATCCTGCTCTCCGGCTTCCGCAGGCGCAACAACCACAACGTGAAGTGGACCGTGCGGCGCGATCGCGTGATCCGCTCCTCGCTCAAGCATCACCGCGACGATCCCGTGTGCGCGCAACGCTACACCGATGCCGACCATGCGATCATTTCCGCCCTGCGCGCGCGCAACGACCTGGTGGCGCGCGACAACCTGCGCCGTTCCCTGTTCGTGTACGGCACCTGGCAGGTGCTGCATTACAGCAACGGACAGGACACCGGCTTCTACGACAACAAGGCCCTGCTGCGCAACGACTACAACAGCGGCGATTTCAGCACCAACTACGTGCAGGTGAAGGTGAACCTGGCCTGGCGCTACGTGCGCCGCAGCGACCGGCACGGCACCAACCTGCTCACGGTGGGCGCCGGCATTCGCCGCGACATCGGGTCCTACGACGGCACCTTCGCCTACAGCGCCGAACAGGAACACAGCTACGGCCGCGCGCGCTTCGTGGGGCATGCCCAGTGGCGCTCGCGCCCGCTGTGGACCGGCACCTACATCCACCGGCCGTACCGCGAACCGGGGTGCACGCAGCCGCACCGCCTGCGCGAATGCTCCGAAGTTCGCGTGCGTGCCGAGGTCGATGGCCTGCTGCACACGCGATCGGGCCTGGGCAACTACCCGCACGCCAAGAAGTACCGCTGGGGCGGCCACCTGTGGCTGGAATTGAACACGTTGCGCAGCCACAGCACCGGCTTCTTCGTGCACCTGTACCACGGCCGCGACTACCTCAACATACGCTACGACCGCGCCGTGTGGCTCTTCATGGGCGGGCTCTCCTTCACGATCGACAAGTACGTGCCCTTTGGCTTGCGGGCGGCGGAAACGATCGTGCCCTGATCCCCTCCCCCCATGCCCCGCACCTCCTCCCCCGCTCCGGCGCCCGTGCCCACGCACGCCGACGATCGATCCACGCACCTGCACCGCCAGCTGGTGGGTTGGTCGGGCCTGCTCCTGGCCCCGCTGCTGTGGTTGCTGGCCGGCCTGCGGCCGGTGCCCACCACGCCGACCTGGGCCACCCTCGATTCGATCAGTTGCTACTACCACAGCGGCGGCGTGGCCGCGTTCGTCGGGATCATCTGCGCGCTCTCGGGCTTCCTGCTCACCTACCGCGGCTACGGCAATACCAAGCAATGGCTCGACCTGATCGCCGCCTGGGTGGCCGCCCTCGCCGCGCTGGGCGTGGTGCTGCTGCCCTGCACGCCCACCAACGGGTTCGCGCCACCGGCCTGGTGGAAACCGTGGATGGGCACCGGCCACAACCTCTGCGCCACCGTGCTCTTCTGCTCGTTCGCTTTCTTCTCGCTGTACCTGTTCACGCGCGGATCGGGCACCGATCCCGGCAGCAAACGCCGACGGCGCATTTACACGGGCTGCGGCGCGGTGATCGTGATCGCGCTGGGCTGGGCCTGGAACGAGGGGCACCACGACCGTTCCATCTTCCTTCCGGAAACGGTGGCGCTGGTGGCCTTCGCCATCTCGTGGCTGGTGAAGGGCCGCGTGGAGCAGTCGCTGAAGGTGGCCGCCCGGCACGTGCGCGAACAGCCCCGGCGCTACGTGAAGCGCCTGCTCACCGGTGCATGAGGCGAACCACTCTGGCCACACCCATGCACCGCACCGTGACCGTTCGTTTCCGTTCATCGGCCAGTTGCCCCCGTTCCATGCGCCTTGCAACGGGCGCACACAGGACCCGACCTTCTCCGTTCGCGTGAACGGACCCTTGAGCCACACCCGAAACCCTCCGACCCATGCCCGACCTTGTACCCCACCTCGTTACGAACTACGCGGCGAACCGCGACTTCCACTTCATCCGTGTGAACGTACTGGACACCCATGGCGCCCGCAGCGCATACGGTGCGTGCGAGCGTGCCGATGCTCGTGCGGACTATGCCGCGGGAGCGAACGTGTGCGAATTCGCAGGCCTGGGCGCCAGCATCTACCTGCTCGAGGTCCAACTCCTCGATGCCGGGTTGCACACCGTGGCCTTCAAGCGGATCCGTGTCACGCTCGCCGAACGCACCGTTGTGCGCTGCGAGATCACGACCCCACCACCACACATCGATCTGGGCCTGCCGCCGATACTTCCCCGAGGTTGATCGTGTGGTGACGTGTTGACGTCTGTTCGGGGTCCACGGGTGCGGCCCGTGGTGGAAAACCGCTCTCCTTCTGCGAGCGCATGCCCCGCCACTGCTCGGTTCGGCGCGGTGCGTTGAACCGCCGCATGGCAGGCACGCGGTAGCCACATGCTCCCGAATGGACGCGCGCGGGATCGTGGCGCGGTGCACGCCGTGAACCATCCGGCGAGGCATTTACAGATTTATCCAACCCCTTGTACCGGTGTTTTTACCGGGTACAGGGGGGGTGTTTTTACCGGGGCGGCGTGTGGGGCAGCGGGCTTGGTTTGGGGGTGCGGACGGAACATGATCCGTTCCACCGCCCGATCGCACACATCATGGACCACTCGACCTACCGAATGACG
>CAZFAW010000362.1:1801-3203 GCA_964517015.1 uncultured Chryseobacterium sp. | reverse complement strand
TCCCTTCGCACCGTGCACGTGCGAGCCCTTCCCGTTGCTGGAGCGTTCCCGCCGGAAGATCATCGGCGAACCCGTGGACTCCCTCGGCCAACCGCTGGACAGTGCCCGGGTGGCGCGCGGCTTCACCTGGTACCGCACCGGCGTGATGCCCCTGGCCGAGCTCCGCGATGCGGACGGGAAGCGCATCGCATGGGTGCGTCCCTTCTGCGCCTCGTTGGGCATCGACCTCCTCTCGTTCGAGCGTGTGATCGTGCGGTCGCAGGATGACGGGCGGCTGCTGGTGGTGGCCTTCGACATGGATGAGCGGAACGGCCGGTCGGTGGTGGCGGCCGAACCACCGCCGGTGGCCGCATTGCTCACGATCCGAACCCCGGGTATGCCATGAGAACGTCGCTCGCCATGTTCGCCGCATCGGTGTTCCTGGCCATCGGCTGTGGGCGCGGGCCGGGACCCGCGCAGGGCTACGTGAGCGAATTGCGCCTGCTCACCAACTGGCCCGTGGACAGCGATGGGGTGCAACGCCTTTCGCTCGACTATCGCGGCGCGAAATGGGACGGGTTCAGCATCCCCAGTGCGTGGCAGCGGCCCGATGGGCGGTTCACGTTCCAATTCCGAGTGAAGGACCCGAGCGGCCGCGGGCGCGCGTTCCGGTACAAGCTCTACTGGCGGAACGAGACGTACAAATTCCCCGAGGCGGCCCCGGACGGCTCGCAACACCCGCATGCCGGCGAGAACTTCTACGGCAGTTGGAACGCGGCCGGTGAAGGGTTCCGTACCACCGAACCGGCCACCGCCACGGACGGCATCCTGGTGAAGGACACCTTCAACATGCGTGCGGACCCGCGCGATGAGCCGGCCATCCAAGAGAACGGGAAGCGCGCGCGCTGGGGACGGAACCCTCGCGTGGGAGCCTACTCCTTCCTCCTGGTGGTGGTGCCGGAAGACCGGTACGAGGCCGCCGCGTTCCCGCAGGCGATCACGGACATCCGCGTACAGCAGGACAGCAACTACGTGGAGCCCTATTGGTATTTCCTCCACGGTCCCGGGGCACGGCAACCCGACGTACAGGTCGTGCGCTCCGACCAGCGCCTGCTCGTGCGCGCACACCCGGACCTGCGCGCGGGCGTGTACGTGACCACCGATACCTTGTCCACCGCCGCGTTCTGTGCCACCTGCGGCCAAAGCGAGCACCTGCAGAACGATGCACCGTTCGAGCAGTTCATCCATTACGTGCACAGCAGCACCCGCTTCAGCAACATCCCGGTGATCGCCGATGTGCTCGGGAACGAATGGGCACCATCGGACCACGACCGCTACCGGTGCTTCTTCCCGGAGCACGACATGCTTGCCCTGAAGCCCATGACCACGCGCACGCCCTGCGAGAGCGTGAAGGTGGACACCG
>CAZFAW010000362.1:0-1701 GCA_964517015.1 uncultured Chryseobacterium sp. | reverse complement strand
AACTGGGACATGGCCTGCCCTGCACCTCCCGCCTTCGATGTGGGCTGCCACGCGATCGAAAAAGACGGCCAGGTCTTCTACAATCACCGCTGGGACCACAAGTACCGTGCGGTCACGCAGAAGACATTGGAACTGGATAGCGTGCTCTTCGGCTCCGGTGGCTACTGGTTCGAGATCGACTGGCGACCGGAGGAGATCTTCTGGCGGATCGGCGCCACACTCGATGACATGCGCGTGTTGGGCTACATGAACAGCACGATGACGGAGATCGCCAACGTACCCATGGACCTGCTGATCAGCCAGGAGTTCCACAACACACGCTGGTGGCCCGGAAGCACCTACGAACAAGGCTACATC
Source organism: uncultured Chryseobacterium sp. (assembly GCA_964517015.1). Taxonomy (GTDB): domain Bacteria; phylum Bacteroidota; class Bacteroidia; order Flavobacteriales_F; family PHOS-HE28; genus PHOS-HE28. The sequence continues at coordinate 1,344 of CAZFAW010000362.1, read as the reverse complement.
CCGTTCCCCGCGAAGGACCTCGTGGGCGAGGTGTACGACGTGATCATCGAGTGACCGATGCGCCGCTGGTTCCGTGATCGATCCGGATGGGGCCTGGGCGCGCTGGTCTCAGCTTTCGCGTTCGTCCTGTGTGTTTCAGTGGGGTGGATGCGCAACGAGGGGGAATGGGAGCATGCATTGCGCAGCAGTAACGACGCGAACGGCTATTACGAATTCCTTCCCGCGCTCTTCGTGCGCCATGATCTCGATTCCATGTCCTATGCGATCCCTGCAGCGAACGGTCGAACGCTGAATGTCCAACACATGGGCGTGGCATGGATGGAGGCCCCTTTCTTCCTTGCCACCCGGTCGTACCATCAACTCAGAAGGGAGGTGACCACCGGCTGGGAGCCCTCCTACGCCAAAGCACGGGTGATCGCCTCGGCATTGTATTGCGCCCTCGGGCTCCTGTTCCTCTTCCTGCATCTCAGGTCACGAGCCACGGCACCGGTCGCAGCGGTGACCGCCTTGTCCCTGCTCGCGACAACCTCCCTGCTCTACTATGCTTCCGTGGAACCCGGCTATTCCCACGTGCATTCCTTCTTCCTTTTCGCGTGGCTGGTCCATCTGACCCCCCGCTTGAACGAATGCGCGACCAACGGTCGCATGATCGCCCTGGGCGTATGCTCCACGCTGATCCTCCTGGTGCGGCCCATGAACGCCCCGGTCCTGTTGTATCCCTTGCTGGCCGGCGACTGTACATGGAGCGGTGTGCGCACACGTGTGCGCGACTGGTCGCGCGCACGTGCCGGGGCCGCGATCGGCGCTGCGATCGCGTTGTTGCTCGCCTCACCCCAGCTGTGGTACTGGCACAGGGCAACGGGCTCCTGGATCACGTTCACGTACGGCCAGAAGAACGAGCACTTCGACCTCACCGCCTTCCATGGGATCGATGTGCTTTTCAGCCACCAGAACGGCTGGTTCATCTACTCACCGCTCATGCTGCCGGTGATGGTGGCACTGGGAACGATGGCCTGGCGCAGTATCGCGACCGCGCGCACGGTGCTTGCGATCTGGGCCATCGCCTGGCTAACCTATGCCTTCTGGTGGTGTTGGTGGCTCGGTGGCTCGTTCGGCTTCCGTGGCTTCATTGAGCACGGCGCCCTGCTGGCGGTGCCGCTGGCCTGGCTGGTCCAACAGGCGTTGCGTCGCACCGGGTCGTCGATCGCATGGGCGGTCTTCCTGGTGGCGTGCGTGCACGCGAACCTGGTGTTCACCGAGATCTACGAGTGGCCCTGGGAAGGCGATGGCTGGACCTGGGAACGCGTACGCCACATCTACGCGGTCGCGTTCCTGGAGTGACCG
>CAZFAW010000361.1:0-3208 GCA_964517015.1 uncultured Chryseobacterium sp. | reverse complement strand
GCGCGCCACATCGAGCAGGCCACCATCCTCTTCACCGACTTCAAGGGCTTCACCGAAGCCAGCGAACTGCTCACGCCGCAGGAGCTGGTGGAAGAGCTGGACACCTGCTTCAAGGCCTTCGACGCCATCATCACCGCGCGCGGCATCGAGAAGATCAAGACCATCGGTGATGCATACATGGCGGCCGGTGGCCTGCCCCGTAAAGTGGCCAGCGGCGTGGGGGATGTGGTGCAGGCCGCGCTCGACATGCAGGACTTCATGCTGAAGCGGAAGGCCGAACGCACCGCGCAGGGCAAGCCGGCGTTCGACATGCGCTTGGGTATCCACACCGGCCCCGTGGTGGCGGGGATCGTGGGCGTGAAGAAGTTCCAGTACGACATCTGGGGCGATACCGTGAACACCGCCAGCCGCATGGAATCGGCGGGCGAGATCGGCCGGGTGAACGTCAGTTCCAGCACGCATCTGGCGGTGAGGCATGCCGCCGGGCTCTCCTTCGAAGCACGCGGCAAGGTGAGCGCCAAGGGCAAAGGCGAATTGGAGATGTACTTTGTCCAACGCAATTGACAGAACGATGCAACGGAGCATCCTTGTCTTCCTCGTATTCCTCCTTGCGCACTTGTCCGGGGCACAGTCCGGTCCTGTCGCCGTGAAGGACATCACCCCGCAAGACCTTTCCCTTCTTCTGCACAAGGTGCACGTGATCGATGTGAACGAAGCGGACAACTATGCCTTCGCTCATGTCCCAGGGGCGACGCTCATGGCCTACGATGCCCTCACAACGGAAGCCCTTCCCGCCGACAAGTCGGGCGCGCTGGTGTTCTACTGCTGGAGCCCGGAATGCCCCGCCGCCGGCATGGCCGCCGAAAGCGCCGTGAAGCTGGGCTACACCGATGTGCGCTGCATGCCCGCGGGCATCACCGGCTGGCAGGATGCGGGCTTGCCCACCGAGCCATGAGGACCGCTGAACTCGTCCTCGCCTCCATGGTGATCCTGGGCTGCATCTTCAAGATCCAGCACTGGCCGGGAGCGAACGCCCTCGTGTTCTTCGGCGGCGGTGCGCTCGCCTTCTTCTATTTCCCATTTGGCTACCGCACGCTGGCGGCGCCGAAGCCCACCGACCAGATCCTGTGGTGCACCCTTCTTGTCGGCAGCATGTTGAGCCTGGCGTTGGCAGGCCTGCTGGCCTTCCATCTCCATTGGCCGTACAGCGGGCTGTTGCTGGTGTTGGCATCGTGCGGGTGTGCGCTGGCCTTACTCGCCGTTCTGATGCTCCGGTACTGGCAGCCGCGCCTTGACATCTACCTCGATGGCCTGCTCATCCGTTGTGGCGTGCTTGGTGGACTGGCGTTCATCATCTGGGGGCTTTTCTCGGGCAAGCCGCATTGAGCAGCGTTACAGCGGGATCGACAGGTCGACCGTGGTGCCCAGGTCCGGCTTGCCCGCTATCCGCAGTTCCGCTTTCATTTCCTCGGCGCGCTTGCGCATGTTCCGCAGGCCATTGCCCCCATGCGTGCCCGATGGGCCGTTCGTATCCGGCAAGCCCTTGCCGTCGTCGACGATGGTCATCTTCAACCGGTTGTTCCCATAGCCGATGGCCACGTTCACGGACGTGGCTTGTGCATGCTTCGCCGCGTTGTTCACCGCTTCTTTGAAAATGAGGTAGAGGTTGCTCTTCACCATTGGCGGCAAGGCCATGCCGGCAGCCACCTGACTATCGAAGCGGTAGGCGATGCCCTTCGGTTCAAGGACCGACGCACCGAACTCGCGCATGCGCACCACCAACTCCTCCAGTGTGTCGTGGTCGGGATCCACGCTCCACACGATGTCGCTCATGTTGCGCTGCAGGCGCTGGCTGCGCTCGCTGATCCCGGTCAAGGAAGCCGCCGCGCCTTCCACATCCCCTGCTTCGGCCTTCTTGCGCGCCAGGCTGGTGAGGATGTTGATGCTGCTGAGCGTGCTGCCGATGTCGTCGTGCAGGTCGCGGCTGAGGCGCGTGCGCACCTCCTCCAATTGCATGCGGCGCTTGGTGCGCAAATGGACGAACAGCACCCCGGCGAAGAGGATCACGAAGCCGATCATCACCACCAGGTTCACGCGTTGCATGCGTTGTTCCACGTCCTGCGCCCGGGCTTGTGCGCGTTCCATCTCCAGTTCCTGCGCCATCCCGGTCTGTTGCTGTTGGAACTCCGCGCGTTGGCGCGCCTGCTCCACGGCGAGGCGTGCCTTTCCCACCTCGTTGCGCGTGAGCGCATCGGCGCGCAGGGTCTGGTAGCGCAGCGCCTCCCTCTGATCGCCCAATGCGATGTACAGGTCGGCAGTGGCGGCGTACAGGGCCACTACTTCCAGCTCGCAATCGGTGCATGTGCCGGCCCGGCGCTCGGCTTCCCCGATCACCCGGAATGCCGGCCCGGGCGATCGTAGTGCGGCCAATGCGCGCACCACCTCCACGGCCATCTCGAGGAAGGCGGCGGCATCATCCGCCTCGATGAAACCGAGATGCGGGGCGCGTTGCTGAAGCAGGCTGTCGAGGTGCCACAACCGGCTGACGAGGTCCTGGGCATCGCCCGTTCCGGTGATGCGGGCATCGATCGCTGCGGCATCAAGTTCGAGGCGGGTGGTGTAAAGGCGCACGCGGTCATCGCCACGCTGCAGGAGCATGCTGTCGTCGGCCAGCTCGGCGATTCGGTCCCGGCACCAGCGCACCGAGTCGGCGCGATCCGCGTGCGCATGGCACTCACCCATAGCATACAGCATGTTGCATCGGAACTCCGCCCGCGGTTCCCCAGGTAGCGCGCGATGGAGGTAGGGCAACGCGACCTCGAAGTCGCCAAGTTGCCGGTAGATCTGCCCCAATCGTCGGCACGCAGAAGAAATGCCCGCTTGGTCCTGTATGCGCTCAAAGCGGGTGAGCAGATCCTGGTAGAGGCGCACTGCGCCCACGTGGTCGCCGTTCATCATGCGCCAACGTGCGATGAGGAAGTCGTGCCAGGCGAGCATGCGCTCATTGTCCGCGTATCGCGCCAGCCGGTAGAATCGCTCCATCGAGACCACAGGGTAGGCATCATGTGAAATGATCGCGTACACGAAGGCATCGTTCACGCGGTCGGGATGCACGCGTGCGAGCGCGGTGTCGTCGTACAACAAGAGGAGACTGTCGCAGTAGTTCGTATCGCTGCGCATGGCGGCCGGGTGCAGCGCGGCCATGGTC
>CAZFAW010000360.1:0-3216 GCA_964517015.1 uncultured Chryseobacterium sp. | reverse complement strand
AGCGGAGACATCATCGTGAACACGTCCGGCGAGCTCACGGCGTCCGTGGAAGGCAGCGGGGACGTGGTGTACCAGGGCAGCCCCGCCCAAGTGCGATCCAGCGTGAACGGGTCAGGGGAGGTGCGTCCGGCAGGCGCGGGGCACGGCCCGCGTTGAGCGAGTTGACCAGCATCATACTTCCTGGCGCAACGCCGTGGGAAATTGCTGACCGTAACCAACGGTCGCCCCATGGAAGTACGTCGTGTGGAAGCGGGTGAGATCACCCATCGGGAATTCTACGAGGAACATTGGAAGCCGGGCATTCCCTTGGTGTTCAAGAACGCCAGCAAGGTGTGGAAGGCCAACGGCACCTTCACCCCCGAGTGGTTCCGCAAGCACTACGGCGATAGGCGCACGACGGTCGAAGGAGTCGCATACTCCATGAACGAGATCCTCGATCTGGTGGAAGGCAAGGACACCTCGCGCCCGGTGCCATACCCCTGCAAGTACCACATCCCGAGCCAATTGCCCGAATTGGTGAGCTACGTGACGCCGGTGAACATCGGCTACGCGAAGCCGAACTGGCTGGAGAGCAAGTGGTTCTCCAGGGTGGGGTATTGGGGCAACGCACTGGAGCTGTTCTTCGGCGGTCCCGGAGGCAAATTCCCGTACATCCATCTCGACTACTACCATTTGAGCGCCTGGGTGAACCAGTTGTACGGGCACAAGGAATTCACCGTGTGGCCACGTGGCCAGGAGAAATATCTCTATCCCGACCCCAACGATCCCTGGCGTTCGGTGATCCCGGACTTTGAGAACGTGGACCTGGAGAAGTACCCGCTCTGGAAAAAGGCGACACCCGTCAAGTTCGTCATGGGCCCGGGTGAATCGCTCTACATCCCCGTGGGCATTTGGCACACCGCGAAATCGCTCGACACGACCATTTCCGTCGCCTTCGATCTGTTGAACGAGCAGAACTTCCCGCTCTTCCTGAAGGATGTGTGGGACTTCAAGCGCAGGGAAGGGGTGGTCAAAGCGGTGACCACCACGGGCTATGCGGCCTTCGCCGGGGCCATGTGCCGTCTTGGCGACGTGATCGGCGTGCAGCGCGTGAGCGACCGCTCGTGACCCCGGGTCAGCGGCCGTAGTAGAACATCAAGCTGGCTTTTGCGAGGGTGGCCTGCCCCAGCGAGAACCCGACGTACGGCGCACCGGCGTTGGCATCCAGCCCCAACTTTTCCACCTTCAGCGCATGCACGGTGATGATATAGCGATGCGTCCCGTGACCGATCGGTGGGCAGGGGCCCCCGTAGCCGGTACCTCCGAAATCGGTCGTGCTTTGTATCGCGCCCTCGGGCATTCCGTCCATGCCGGGCGTTCCAGCGCCCGTGGGCAGGTTGTTCACCCCTGCCGGCACATCGAACACCACCCAATGCCACCACCCGCTTCCCGTTGGCGCATCCGGATCGTACATGGTGATCGCATAGCTTTTGGTGCCCTCGGGCGCGTTGGTCCAGCTGAGTTGTGGGCTCAGGTTCTTTCCCGTGCATCCGAAGCCGTTGAACACCTGTTGATCGGTGGCCTGGCCGCCGACATCCTGGCTGGTGAGGGTGAATGTCTGGGCCGTGCCGGTCAATGAACAGCCCGACACGAGGAGGGTAAGCAGGATCTCGCGCATGCAACGAAGGTACTCGCCACGATGCACCAGCGATCCACACAGGCATGCGCAGCGCCGTGCGGCAACCAACTAGCTTAACCGACGCCCCTGGATACCCCCATGAACCATAAGACAGGTCTCTTCGCCCTTGTGCTGCTCGCCGCATGCGCACAGCCCACAGAACCCATGGATTCAGACGTGCATGAACCAAGGGGCTCGGACAACATGGCTTACAAATGGGGAACCGTGATCCTGGAAGGCACGGCGAACGATACCGAGCATAACCGGCCCCGGCCACCGGTGAACAGCAGGATGGTGGCATTGCCCATGATCGCCATGTTCGATGCCTGGAGTCGATACGACAGCGTGGCCGTACCGGTGTATTTGGACCTGGCGCGCAAGCCGCTTACGGAGCGGACCTTGCGCAACAAGGAGACCGCCATCAGCTATGCCGCGTGCAGGGTGCTCCAGGAAGTGTATTGGCAGGACAGTGCACTTTTCGCTCAGCGCCTGAAGGAGTCGGGCTTCGATCCCGCCTACAGCAGTACCGACCCATCCACGGCGGCCGGCGTGGGGAATCTCGCTGCCGAAGCCGTTCTGCGCGCGCGTCACCACGACGGCAGCAACATGTACGGCGACGAACCCGGGGCCGACACGCTCTATGGGGATTATACGCGCTACACGCCCCGCAACACGGCAGACCGGTTGGTGGACATCGATCGCTGGCAGCCGAAGTACTTTTCAAAGGATGGCGAACGCTGGGCGCCCGGGGCCTTGGCTCCGCATTGGGGCAGGGTGCGGCCTTTCGCACTGGACAGTGCCAGCCAGTTCCGTGCTGCACCGCCCCCGAAAATGGGCGACCCGGAGCTTGAAAAGCAGGTGCGTGAGGTCGTGACCCTCCAGGCGAACCTCACAAACGAACAAAAAGCCCTGGTCGAGTTCATGCGCGACGGACCGCGCAGCGTACAACAAGCCGGGCATTGGCTCATTTTCAGCCGCGATGTGAGCCTCAGGGACCAGCACACGCTCGACGATGAGGTGAAGATGTACTTCGTAGTGAGCACCACGGCAATGGATTGCTTCATCGCCTGCTGGGAAACGAAGTACTACTACGACAACAGCCGCCCGTACCAACAGGTGCACCACATCATGGGCAACGAGGACATCGTCGGATGGGGAGGTCCGCACAAGGGCATGGTGAAGATGAAGGGTTCCGAATGGCGGCCCTATTCCCCCGACTATTTCCTCTGCCCACCGTTCCCTGCATACGTGAGCGGGCACAGTTGCGTGAGCGGAGGCTGCAGCAAGGCCCTCGAGTTGTTCACCGGCAGCGATCGCTACGGTGCCCGGGTCCGTCTTCTGCCCGGCTGGCTCACCGAGCCGGGCATCACGCAGGACAGCATCACATTGAACTTCCCCACCTTCTCGTCCACCGCAGAACAAGCCGGCTTCAGCCGCGTGCTGGGCGGTTACCACATCATGGTGGACAATGTGGAGGGTCTGGCCATGGGGCGCAAAGTGGCGGAGGTGGTCTTCCGCGTCTGCGAGGAGTACATCCACGGCACCTCGAAGAACAGTCC
>CAZFAW010000359.1:0-3225 GCA_964517015.1 uncultured Chryseobacterium sp. | reverse complement strand
CATCCGTGAACGGCACGCACGGCTCGGCGAGCGCACCTTCGACATCCGCATCGGCATACACAGCGGCGAGGTGGTGGCCGGCATCGTGGGCGTGCGCAAGTTCGCGTACGACGTATGGGGCGACACGGTGAACACCGCCGCCCGCATGGAGCAGAACTGTCCTCCCGGAGAGATCAACATCAGCGAGGCCACGTACGCCCGGGTGCGGTCGTACTTCCACTGCGAGAGCAGGGGCGCGATCGATGCCAAGAACAAGGGCATGTTGAACATGTACCTCGTTTCGGCAAGGAAATGAGGGCCGCGTGGGCGAGGGGCGTGCGCGGTACATTCGTAACGCCGCATCCCTACCGACCCGCGCTCCCCCGCTGTCGACCGCGGCGGCACGGTACTGAGACACCAATGGATCAGCGCACATGCGGTACGTTCCTGCCATCTTCCTGCTCCTTCGCATCATCCCCGCCCAGTGCCAGGTGAACATCGCCGTGGACACCACCCTGCATTTCCAGACCATGGAAGGATGGGAAGTGATGGGGTGGGTGGGACAATGGGGTTCGCCCTGGCTGCAAACGCATTTCGGCGAATTCCAGCCCGGGCTGATCAGCGGTGCCGCCAACGCCGGCATTACACGCGCACGCATCGAGGTGTACAGCGGCAGCGAGAACCCCGTGGACCATTTCCAACAGTTCCTCGACGGGGTGTACGATGAGGACGGCTTCATCGCCGTGGCCTACGACATCGTGAACGACAATGCCGACGCTTCGGCGACCGACACGTCGCACTTCCATTTCACCCAGCTCGATCACGACATGGACCACATGCTCGTGCCGCTCAAGAACGCGGTGGAGTCACAGGGAAGGGCCTTCGCCACGAACTTGTGCTACGTGGATTTCGGCACATCGGCGTTCGAGCATTGGACCGACCCGAACGAGTACGCGGAATTCCTGCTCGCCACTTTCCAGCATCTGCAACGGAAGTACGGCTTCGTGCCCAACACGGTGGAAGCCCTTCTTGAACCCGAGAACGCAGCGTGGCCCGGTCCCGCTTCGTTGGCAGCCGCCATCCACGCCGCAGGGGAACTGCTGGCAGCCCATGGGTTCCGACCGGAGTTCATCGCGCCCTCGTGCATGGACACCTTCAACGCCTACGTCTGGGGCGATGCGATCCTGGACGACCCGCTCGCGGCGGCCCATGTGAAGGAGCTCAGCTACCACAAATACAGCGGAGCGATCGATGCGAACCTGGACCTGGTGCGTGGTGCGGCACAGGGCCACGGCGTCCGATCATCCATGCTCGAGTTCTGGGACAACACGAACGATCAGCACGCCCTGTATCGCGATCTGGTCCACGGGGGCACCAGCGTGTGGCAGAACCACATCGTCGGCGATGACTACGTGGGGGCCACTTCCCCCGCGTTGTTCCGTGTGCAACACAACGATCCACTGCCGGCCACGGTGATCGAGAACGACCTCACCCGGTACTTCCGCCAGTACTACCTGCACATCGGTCAGGGTGCGCGCCGGACCGGGGCCGTGGTGGCCTCGCCCCACGAGGCGACCGCCTACATCGGCACGCGCGGCGAGCTGATCGTGGTGGTGAACGCCGCCTCGGCCGGGACCTTCCAACTCCAGGTCCCCTCGGCGGGGGTCTACCACAGGTGGCGCAGCACCGCTTCGCTCAACCATGCCTCGCTGGCCGACCAAACCGTTGGCGCCGGTGGCAACGTGACCATCACCATGCCGGCTGCAGGCGTGTTCACGATCGTGCAGGAACCGCCACCGGCCGTGCAGCTCGATGTGCGGCTGGCCTTGCAGGGCCCCTTGCAGGCGAACGGGACCATGGCCACCGGGCTCAACGCAGCGGGCCTGCTGCCCGGCTCCTCACCGTATCCGGCGCTGGGCTTCCCCTCGGTGTCCTCGATCGATCGTGCGGCAACGCCCACCATGCTCACGGCCAGCGGAGACCGTACGGTCGTGGATTGGGTGCAGGTGGAATTGCGTGACAAATTCGCCCCGTCGACCATCGTGGCCACGCGTTCCGGCCTCCTGCTAAGGAACGGCCGTGTGGTGGACATGGATGGAAGCACACTTCGCCTGCGCGGTGCGGATGATCAGTATTTCATCGCTGTCCGGCATCGCAATCACCTCGGCGTAATGACGGCTTCGGCGATCCCCCTTTCGAGTGCCACGGCAACGACTGTGGATCTCACCCTGCCGGGTACGCTCTGTTATGGTACCGATGCACGTGCATCGGTGTACGGAATGCGCGCGTTGTGGTGCGGCGATGTGGCGCACGATGGTTCGGTGAAGTACACGGGTACCGCCAACGATCGAGATCCCGTGCTCGTGGCCATCGGCGGCACCGTGCCCACGCTCACGATCGCGGGATACCGGTCGGAGGATGTGGGCATGGACGGTACGGTGAAGTACACGGGCGCGAACAACGATCGGGACCCGATCCTGGTGAACATCGGGGGTACGGTGCCCACTGCAGTGAGGTACGCCCAACTCCCGTGACCCGGCCCACGGGTGCATGGCTCATCGCGCCCAGGCGCGCCAGAGCGCACCGGCCTCGTGGTCAAGACTGAAATAGGCCTTGCGCAAGCGCGCTTCGAGCTCCACCTGGCGCAGCCGTGCATCGATCAATGGCACCTCGCGCGCGTTCAACAGGAAGAGCGAGCTCTCCCCCGCAAGGAAACGCTGGTCTTCGCCCGCGAGCAGCCGTTCGTTGTTGCGAACGAACTCCGCGCCCAGCCTCACCTGTTCGGTGAAGGTGGTGATATCGTTCGCGCGCTCGTTGATGCGGGTTCGGATCCGCTGCCTGTCTCGTGCGAGGGCGAGGTCCGCATCCAGGACCCGGAGCCTGGCCAGGGCCAGTTCGCCACGCTCCTTGCGCAGGAACAACGGCATGTGGAAGCCCACCCCGATCCGATGCCCATCCACCAGCGGCCCATCCACATCGGTCCCGTTCCACCGGGCGGCGCTCGACAACCATTGGTATTCCAACCCCAGTTCAGGCTTCAACCCCTCTGCGCGCAACGCGCGCTCGATCTCCAGCTGGTCCAATCGTGCACGGGCCTGGAGCAGCAGCGGATGAACGTCCATCGCGCGCTCGATCCCGGGATCGTCGATCCCGGGATCGGAAGGGGAGGAGAGTTCGGTGGTGTCCGGGAGCACTCCGGGTTGGAGCTCGAGCGGACGCTGCGCCGCCTCCCAGAGGGGGTTGCTC
>CAZFAW010000358.1:0-3225 GCA_964517015.1 uncultured Chryseobacterium sp. | reverse complement strand
TCCAACCGCGGTCGAAGAGGAACTTGGTCCAGAAGCGGAAGTAGAGCAGGTGGCCAGTGGCGTGCTCGCTGCCGCCCACGTATAGGTCCACCTGCTGCCAGTAGTCGATCGCTTCGGCTGAAGCGAATCGCTCCGCGTTCTGCGGGTCCATGTAGCGCAGGAAGTACCAGCTGCTGCCGGCCCAGCCGGGCATGGTGGTGGTCTCCAACGGATGGCCCTGATAGCTCCAGTTGGCAGCGCGCGCGAGCGGTGGTTCACCCTCGGCCGTGGGAAGGAATTTGTCCACCTCGGGCAGCCTCAGCGGAAGTTCGCTCTCGGGCAGGGCGTAAGGCACGCCGTTCTTGTAGTAGATGGGAATGGGCTCGCCCCAATAGCGTTGGCGGCCGAAGGCGGCATCGCGCAAGCGGAAGTTGATGCGGCGCTCGCCGGCGCCGAGCTTCACCAGTTCATCGACGGCGCGCGTGATCGCGTCGGGCACCTTCAGGCCCTTCAGGAAGCCGTCGCTGCAGATGGTGGCGTCCTTGCGCTCGTCGGCCTCCTTTCCGATGTCCGCGCCTTCCGTCACTGCGATGATCGGCAGGCCGAAGTGCGTGGCGAAATTCCAGTCGCGCTGATCGCCGCCGGGCACGGCCATCACCGCGCCGGTACCGTAGCCACCGAGCACATAATCGCCCACCCAGATGGGTACTTCCTTTCCGGTGAACGGATGGATGCAATACGCGCCGGTGAACACGCCGCTCACGCGTTTCACATCGGCCTGTCGCTCGCGCTCGCTGCGGTTCTTGGCCGTGGTCACGTAGGCCATCACTTCGGCGCGACGGTCCGCGGGCGTGATCACCTCCACCAACTCATGCTCCGGAGCGAGCGTTACGAACGTGACACCGAAGAGCGTATCGGGCCGCGTGGTGAAGACCTCGATGTTGCCCGCGGCATCCTTCAGCTTGAAGCGCACCAGCGCGCCTTCGCTACGACCGATCCAATTGCGTTGCGCTTCCTTGATGCTCTCGCTCCAGTCGAGCGCATCGAGGCCATCGAGCAGGCGTTGCGCGTACGCCGTGATGCGCATGCTCCATTGCGGCATGCGCTTGCGCTCCACGGGGTGGCCGCCGCGCTCGCTCACGCCGTCCTTCACTTCGTCGTTGGCGAGCACGGTGCCCAGTGCGGGGCACCAGTTCACCCAGGCTTCGCTGAGGTAGGCCAGGCGGAAGTGCTGCAGGATGCGTTGCTGCGTGCGTTCGTCGTGGGCCTGCCATTCCGCGGCAGTGAAGGCGCAGAGTTCCTCCTCCACATCGCCGGTGAGGGCGCAGGGATCGGTGGGATGCCAGCCTTGCTGCTCGAAGCGCGACACGAGCGCGGGGATCGGCCTCGCCTGTTGTGCTTCGTGGTCGTACCAGCTGTCGAAGAGTTGAAGGAAGATCCACTGCGTCCACTTGTAGAAGTCGGGTGAACTGGTGAACACCTGCCGGTCCCAATCGAAGCTGAAGCCGATGCGATCGAGCTGTTCGCGGTAGCGCCGGGTATTATCTTCCGTGGTCTTGGCCGGGTGTTGACCGGTCTGGATCGCGTATTGCTCGGCGGGCAGCCCGAAGCTGTCGTAGCCCATGGGGTGCAGCACGTTGAAGCCCTTGCTGCGCTTGTACCGGGCCACGATGTCGCTGGCGATGTAGCCCAGGGGGTGCCCCACGTGCAGGCCGGCACCACTGGGGTAGGGGAACATGTCGAGCACGTAGTACTTGGGCTTCGACGGGTCGTTCTGCACGCGGTAAGTCCCGCGCTTCACCCATTCCGCGCGCCATTTCCGCTCGATCGACGTGTGCTCGTAGGCCATATCCGTGGGGAAGGCGCGAAAGTACCCAGCCGCGCCGCTCCGGAGCGTAGTTGACAATGCGCACCGGAGAACGCGCGTTGCGAAGGGACCGCACCCTGCGGGGCGCGGGATACTTTCGCCACCGATGGCCATGGACCGCTACTACCGCTCGCGCACGCGCACCAGCGCCGTGGGCACGGTGATCGGCATCGCCCTGGTGCTCTTCATGCTGGGCATCCTGGGCTATTTGATGTTGAACGCCCGTGCCGTGGAGCACTGGGTGAAGGAGAACCTGCGCGTGGAGATCTTCCTGAAGCACGATGCACGGGAGACCGATGTGATGAAGTTCCGCAAGGAGCTGGACACGCAACCCTTCACGCGCGAAACGCGCTATGTGACCGCCGACGAGGCTGCCGAACGCCTGAAGGCCGACCTGGGCGAGGATTTCCTCGGCGTGCTGGGCGCCAACCCGCTGCTGCCCTCGATCGAACTGAACCTGAACGCCGACCACGCCCATCCGGACAGTCTTGCATGGATCACGGGGTGGATCCAGAAGGACCCGCGCGTGGAGGAGGTGAAGTACAACAAGGACGTGGTATCGAACATCACCAGCAACATGCGCAAGCTGGGGCTGCTCCTGCTCGGGTTCGCGACCCTGCTGCTGGTGATCGCCGTGGCGCTGATCAACAACACGATCCGGCTGGCCATCTACAGCCGCCGTTTCCTGATCCGCACCATGCACCTCACCGGGGCCACGCAATGGTTCATCAAGAAACCCTTCCTCGGGCAGAGCCTCTGGCACGGACTGGTGGCCTCGGTGCTGGCGATCGGCCTGCTCACCGCCACGGTCCGGCTGATCACGCACTTCGTGCCCGACCTGCGCGAGCTGATCGACCCGCTCATGCTGGCGCGGTTGTTCCTGGGCACGGTGCTGTTGGGGTTGCTGATCTCGCTCGTATCCACCTGGTTCGCCGTGCGGCGCTACCTTCGCATGAACATCGACGAGCTCAACTGGAGCTGAATCCGCCCGCACCATGGCCAAGTCCGCGACCAAGACCCACGACGAACTGCCCTTCACGCGCACGAACTACCGGCTGTTGCTGATCGGCATGGCCATCATCGTGGTGGGTTACGTGCTCATGTCCGGCGGTGGCAGCGGTGATCCCAACGTGTTCAACAAGGACGAGATCTTCAGCACACGCCGCATCACGGTAGCGCCGATCGTCTGCTTGATCGGGTACCTCTTCGTGATCCACGCGATCATGAAGCGCGTTCCGCAGGGCGAAGCGTGAGCGCCCGGCCCCTGCTTGCTTTCTTTGCGGGCCGTTCCAACGGCATTGCGCACGCATGAGCGTTCTGGAAGCCATCGTCATCGCCATCGTGGAGGGGCTCACCGAGTTCCTGCCCATCAGCAGCAC
>CAZFAW010000357.1:0-3229 GCA_964517015.1 uncultured Chryseobacterium sp. | reverse complement strand
CCAGCACCTCCGGCCAGTTGTCGTCGCCCAGCTCGTTCAGCAGGTCGTTCAGCACTTTGCAGTCCTCGTAGCCCGCGTTCATGCCTTCGCCGTAGAAGGGCACTATGGCGTGGGCCGCATCGCCGATCAGCGCCACCCTGCCGTTCATCGTCCACGGATCGCAACGGATGATCGCGAGCGCGCTCTGCGGGTTCTTCATGTACTGATCGACGATATCGGGGACCATCGTCATTGCATCCGGGAACCATTCCTGGAAGAAGTCCCGGGCCTGTTCCTCGCTCTTCACCACATCGAAGCCGGGCGCGTTCTCCGTATGCGTGTTCGGCAGGAAGAGCGTTCCAGTGAAGCCGCCGTCCTGGTTGGCCAGGCCCATGAGCATGAACCAGCGGCGCGGCCAGATGTGCAGGCAGTGCGGGTCCATCTTCGGCGTGCCATCCGGGTTCGCGGGAAAGGCGATCTCCTTGTAGTCGTGCTCGATGTACTCCTGGGAGTAGGTGAAGCGCCCCTGCATCATCTTCTGCCGCACGGCACTGGGTGCGCCGTCCGCGCCGAACACGATATCGGCCTGCGCTTGCACCCGTTCGCCGTTCCGATCGAAGGTGCACATGGCGCTCTCCAGGTCCACGTCAAGGCACCGATGCTCGAAATGCAGCGACACGTTGGGCAAGCGCTCCGCCTCGTTCAGCAGCCGCTTGTTCAATTCACCACGGCTCACGGAATGGATCGCGCGATCGTCGATGCTGTAGGGTATGCGGTTCAACCGTCCGTCGCGATCGTGGGTCATGCGTGCATGCACGGGAACGGTGATCTCCCGCACCGCATCGTCCGCTCCTGCGGCGCGCAGTGCGGTCCACCCGCGGTGCGAGACCACCAGGTTGATCGAGCGGCCGGCGTACACGTTGGTCCGGCGCGCATCGGGGCGGCGCTCGTACACGCTCACCTTGTGCCCGCGTTTCGCCAGGACGATCGCGAGCAGGCTGCCCACCAGCCCTCCTCCAACGATGGTGATCTTCTTCATGCCGAGCGCGAAGGTGGGCAATGCCCCCGATCCCTTCACCTGATGCCCATCAGCCGGTCAGGCCGTGATGCACGCCCGAAGGATCGTGCCGAAGCGCCACACATCGCCGAAGCTGTTGTACAGGGGTACCGGTGCCACGCGCATGACATCGGGCTCGCGCCAGTCGGCGACCACCCCGCGCGCGGTCAGCGCGTCGAAAAGCCCCTTGCCCATGTCGTGGGAGATGATGCTGAGCTGGCATCCCCGCTGTTCGGGGTCCGCGGGCGTGATGACCTCAAGCCGCTTGCCCGTCTCGCGCGCCACGGCATGGATGGTGGACTCGAGGAAGGCCGTGAGCGCGATGCTCTTGGCGCGCAGGCGGTCCATGCCGGCCTCGTCGAAAATGTCCAGTGAAGCGCGATGCACCGCCATGCTGAACACCGGCGCGTTGCTGATCTGCCAGGCCTCGGCCGAATGCATGGGTTTGAACTGTGCTTCCATCTTGAAGCGCTCCACCTTGTCGTGCCCCCACCAGCCCGCGAGCCGCGGCAGCTTTTCGTTGTGATGCTTCTCGTGCACGAAAGCACCGGCCACCGCACCGGGACCGCTGTTCAGGTACTTGTAGCCGCACCAGGTGGCGAAGTCCGCGTCCCGATCGTGCAGCCGCATGTGCAGATTGCCGGCCGCATGCGCCAGGTCGAAGCCGGCATAGGCGCCCACCGCGTGCGCCGCCTTCGCGATGCGCTCCATGTCGAAGGCCTGGCCCGTGAGGAAATTCACGCCGCCGAAATGCACGAGCGCGAGCGTATCGCCCAGCTCGGCGATCTTCTTTTCGATGTCCTCCGTACGCAGTGTGTGCTCACCCGCACGCGGTTGCATCTCCACCAGTTCACGCTTCGGATCCAGGCCGTGCCACTCGATCTGCGAGGCCATGGCGTACGTGTCGCTGGGGAAGGGCCGTGTTTCGCAGAGGATCTTCGTGCGCTTACCCTCGGGCCGGTAGAACGACACGAGCATCAGGTGCACGTTCACCGTGAGCCCGTTCATGGCCACGACCTCGGTCGGCTTCGCGCCAACGAGGCGGCCGAGACTTTCACTGAAGAACTCGTGATAGGGGTACCACGGGCGCTTCGCCTTGAAGTGGCCCTCCACCCCGAAGGTGGCCCAGTCGTCGAGTTCCTCCTTCACATACGTGGCCGCCGCCTTCGGCTGCAGGCCCAGCGAATTGCCGGTGAAGTAGAGGACGTCCTTCCCATCGTGCTTCGGGAAGAGGAAGCGCTCGCGGAAACCGCGGAGTGGATCCTCGCGGTCCATGCGCTCGGCGTAGGCTTGCGCGGTCTCGGTGGCCACTTGCATCGGGATCAAAAGTAGGAGCCGATCCAACCCAGCAAGGGGATCAGGATCAAGGTGCCGTCGAGGTAGAATGAACAGTAGGCCTCACTGCGCGAAGGGTCGACGCGTGCGATCAGGCAGGCTGCCACGACATGGCCGAGGGCCGGCAGCAGCATGGGAACGACCATGAAACCCTTCGGGATCACCTCTTCGATCGGCGAGAGCGAGAGGAAGGCCATGACCACGAAGAAGAGGATCCACGGGGCCTGGAAGACCACGGCGAAGAACGTGGACCCACGCACGCCGATGAGCTGCGGCAGTGTGCGCAGGGAACGCAGGTCATGGGGAAGGTCGCGCAAGTCGAACGCAATGGCCAGTGAGAAGAAGAAAGCGAACTGTTGGGCGAACGACCACCAGGCATTCTCCTCGAAGGCGTGGGCCGTGGTGAATGGCAGGCCCACCGTGGCGGCCGCCCAGACAAAAGCGATCAAGGGGGCCTTCAACCCTGGAACGCGGCGCAGGCCAACGACGCTTCCTCCGGTGAGCGGCAGTGGTACCACGTAGAGCGCAACGACAAGAGCCACCGGCCAGAAGAGCCGCAGGAGATCCACAGCGAAAGGCCAGGCCACCACCACCCCGAGGGTCGTCGTTGCGATGGCCATGACGAGCATGGAACGCTTGTGCGCGCGGAACCACTGCAGGTGCGACGATCCGGCCAGTTCAGGATGATCCATGCGCGACCATCGCATGTAGGTGTAGCAGACGATCGTGCCGCAGAACGCGAGCACAGGGGAGCGCCACTCGCTCATCCACAGCATCTCGCCCATCCACCAGGTCTGCGCCGTCGCGCCAAGCGCCATCCACGACACCCTCGTCGGGCCGGGCTTTCCAGTTTTCCGC
>CAZFAW010000356.1:1868-3252 GCA_964517015.1 uncultured Chryseobacterium sp. | reverse complement strand
TGGTGGCGGCGTTGTCGAAATAGATCCTGCGCATCGGGCGGCGAAGTTACCGGGTAGTGCGGGCCAGGCCGGCCACCTCGCTCATCTCGCTCAGGATCCTGTGCGCCAGGGCGTCTGCCTTTTCCGGGGCATCGCTCTCCGCGTAGATCCGCACGATGGGTTCGGTGTTGCTGCGCCGCAGGTGCACCCACTCGCGCCCGAACTCGATCCGCAATCCGTCCACCGTGCTGTGCGGCTGGCGTGCGTAGCGTTCCTGCATGGTGTTCACGATCGCCTGCACGTCCATACCCGGCGCCAGCTCGATCTTGTTCTTGCTGATGAAGTAGTCCGGGTAGCTGCGCCGAAGGCCCGAAGCGGTTAGCCCGCTGCGGCTCAACTTGGTGAGGAACAGGGCGATACCGGCAAGCGCATCGCGGCCATGGTGCAGTTCGCCGAGGATCACCCCACCGTTCCCTTCGCCGCCGATGGGTGCGTTCACCTTGCGCATCAGTTCCACCACGTTCACCTCGCCCACCGCGCTCGCATGGCGCTTGCGGCCGTGCCGTGCCGCCACATCATCGAGCGCACGCGTGCTGCTGAGGTTGCTCACGGTATCGCCGGGGCGGTGCGCGAGCACATGGTCTGCGCAGGCCACCAGGGTGTATTCCTCACCGAACAGCGATCCGTCCTCGCACACCAGCGCAAGGCGGTCCACGTCCGGATCCACGGCAATGCCCAGGTGCGCCTTGCTCTTCACCACCTCGGCGCAGAGGTCCTTGAGGTGTTCCGGAAGAGGCTCGGGGTTGTGGGGGAATCGACCATCGGGATCGCAATGGATGCGGACCACCGAAACCCCGAGGGCGCCCAGCAGTTCGGGTACGGCCACGCCGCCCACGCTGTTCACGGCATCGAGCACCACGCGGTAGTGCTTCGCTGCGATCGCTGCCGCATCCACCAGGTCCAGTCGAAGGATCGCATCGATGTGCTTACGGGTCCAGGATCCTTCGGCACGCACGCTTCCCAGCCGGTCCACGGCCGCGAAATCGAAGGCGCCTTCGCGCGCGATCCCCAGCAGTTCGTTCCCCTCGTCGGCACTGATGAACTCGCCCTTCGCGTTGAGCAGCTTCAGCGCGTTCCACTGGATCGGGTTGTGGCTCGCCGTGAGGATGATCCCCCCAAGGGCCTGTTCCCCCGGCACGGCCATTTCCACCGTGGGTGTGGTGGCCAGCCCCAGGTCGATCACATCGAAACCCAGGCCGGTCAACGTGCCGCAGACCAGATCACGCACCATGGGCCCACTAAGGCGGGCATCGCGACCGAGCACGATCCTGAGCGGCGCTCCGTTGCTCCGGCGCTTGATCAGGGTGCCGTATGCGGAAACGAACCGCACGATATCGATGGGCGT
>CAZFAW010000356.1:0-1768 GCA_964517015.1 uncultured Chryseobacterium sp. | reverse complement strand
GGCGCTTGATCAGGGTGCCGTATGCGGAAACGAACCGCACGATATCGATGGGCGTGAGGGCATCGCCCGGCGCGCCACCGATGGTGCCGCGAATGCCGGAAATGGAGGTGATCAGGGACATGGTGGACGGATCGGTCGCAAAGGTGTTCCGCGGGAACATGCGCATGGGCACAGCGCGGGTCCCGGTTTGAACAAACGACGGTGATGAGCGCACCCCATGGAAGGCCCCAGCTCGGGCGAGGAGCCCTATTTTTGGCCGAGACCATTTGCCAGCATGAACGACGGCCGCCATAACCCGCCGGGGCGCGAGGAGGAACAGAAGCAGTGCGTGGAGCGGTACGAGGCCATGGCACGCGAGCACCTCCAGCAATACTTCGATGTGGAGGAGTGGGCGTTGATCGTGGGCCACTACCTGGACAAGAGCGACACCCGTCGCGCCCGCGAAGTGGTGGACCTGGCCATGCGCCAGCACCCGGGCAGCACCGACCTGCGCTTCTGGGAGGCGCACGTGCTCATGGACAGCGGCAAGCTGAACAAGGCCCTTGAGGTGCTCGACGGCCTTGAAAAAGTGGAGCCGTACAACGGAGACATCCAACTGCACAAGGGCAGCATATACAGCCAGCTACGCAACTACCGCAAGGCCATCGACCATTTCAAGCGGGCCTTGGACATGACCGAGGAGGACCACGACAACATCCTGCTGGACCTGGCCTTCGAATACGAGAACCTGGAGGAATTCGACGAGGCCATCGGCTGCTTGAAGAAGGCCGTCGCGATCAACCCGGAGAACGAAGCAGTGCTCTTCGAACTGGCCTACGCCTACGACCTGGCCGCGGCCCAGGATGCCAGTGTGGTGTACTTCCGCCAGTTCACGAACCAATTCCCCTACTCCTTCGTGGGGTGGTACAACCTGGGCAATGCCCTTTCGGCATTGGAGCGCTTCGATGAAAGCAACGAAGCGCTGGACCTGAGCATCGCCATCGACGAGAAGTTCACATCGGCCTATTTCAGCAAGGCGCGCAACCTGTTGGTGCAGGGCCACTACGAGCGTGCCATCGAGGTGTACCGCGAAACGCAGGCCTTCGATGGACCACAGGCCGTCACCTTCAGTTTCATCGGCGAGTGCTTCGAGAAGATGGAACGCTACCAGGAAGCCTTGATCCATTACGACCAGGCCATCGCGCTGGACCCGGCCTGGGTGGATGCGTGGATCGGCCGCGGCGTGACCAAGGACATGCAGGGGCGATCGCCCGAGGCCCTCGCCGACCTGGAGCAGGCCGTTCGTTTGCAGCCCGAGAGCACCGACGCGTGGTACTACTACGCCAATACCCTTGGCCGCGCCGGACGTTACGAGGAGGCCCTGTCCGCCTACGCACGCTTGAACACGATGGAGCCGGAAGGGTTGGACGGCTGGATGGACCACGCCGACCTGCTTCTGCACGTGAAGGGCCCCGAAGCCGCGCTGAAGAAATTGAAGGAAGGAGAACTGGTGCACCAATTGAACCCGCGCTACCGCTACCGCATGGTGAGCTACCTGCTGCGTTGCGGGCGCGAGCAACAGGCCCTGCTCGAACTCGAGGAAGCCCTGATGGCCGACCATTCCGGCCACGCCCAACTGCTGGAACACTACCCGGAGGCCGGCCGCATGCCACAGGTGATGCACCTACTGGACCTCTACCGGAAATGAACTACAAGCTCTCGCACATTCCCGCACGCACCAAGAAGCCGCGTGAGGAAGGCCTTACCATGGTCATGGACAAGGGCTTGA
>CAZFAW010000355.1:0-3269 GCA_964517015.1 uncultured Chryseobacterium sp. | reverse complement strand
GTGCGGTTCTTCACCGCCCAGCTGGTGATGGCGAACTGGCGTTCCGGTCCGTGCAGGTCCTTTTCGATGTCGTGGCTCTGCATGTGGGATCAGAGTTTGGCGATGCGCACGGTCTGGCCGTCGCTCACGTTCTTGGCCCCTTCCATCACGATGGTCTCCCCTCCCTTCAGGGCGGCGGCCTCCACCGGGGCGACGTGCACCCGGCCCTTGTAGTCGTTGATGCGCTTCACCATCACCTTGCGCGCCTTGCCCTCGGTGGCGGTGGTGCCGTCGAGCGCGAAGAGGTAGCTGTTGCCGTTCACGTCCTCCAGCACGGCGCCACTGGGCACCACCAGCGCGCTGTCGGTGCGTGCGTCCAGGATGCTCAGGTCGCTGAGCAGGTTGGGGCTCAGCACATCCTTGCCCTTCGGCATGCGAACGGTGATCTTGAAGGTGCGGTTGGTGGGGTCGATGAAGGCGCCCACGTGATCGATCCGGGCCTCCACGGTGTCCTGCAGGCTGGGGAACACCACGCGCACGGGCGCTTCCTTGCGTATGCGGCGCAGGTAGCCTTCCGGAACGTCCGCTTCCAGTTCCACCTCGCTCAGGTCCACCACGCGCGCTGCGGGAATGCCCGGCGCGGCGAGGTCGCCCACGCGCAGCATGATGTCGTCGACCGTACCGGAGAACGGCGCGGTGATGTTGCTCAGGCGCGACTGTTCACGCACGGCGTCGAGCGCGGCCTTCGCCTGGTCGCGCTGGCTTTTGGACTGCAGGTATTGCATCTCACTGCCGATCCGCTGCTGCCAGAGCTTTTCCTGTTTCTCGAACGCGGTCTGTGCCAGATGGTAAGCGGCCTCCACCTGCTCCACCTGGTCGTGGGCCATGTCGTTGTCTATGGTGACCAGGAGCTGGCCCTTCTCCACGTGCTGGCCCACGTTCACGTTGATGGCGCGCACGCGGCCGCCGCCCAGGGCGTAGAGCGTGGCGGCCTTGTCCGCCCGCACGTTGCCGTGCACGTCCACGTAGTGGTCGAAGGCACCGAGCGTGAGGGCGGCCGCCTTCACCATGGGCAGGTTCTTCTTCACCGTGGTATCGTGTTCGGCGATCCAGGCATCGGCTTCTTTGATGCGGGTGCCGAGCTCCTTGTAGGCGGCCTTCAAGGAATCGAGCTCCGCACGCTTGCGTCCAAGGTCGTCGGTGGGGGTCGCAGCGCCGCAGGCGGAAAGCAGCGCAATGGCGATCAGGTGGTGGATGGTGGGCTTCATCACGGTGTCCGGTAAGGGGTTCAATAGATGTCGAGTGCTTTGCGGAGATCGGCGCGCGCCATGAGCAATTGTACCAGGCGCTGTACATAGCCCTGTTGCGCCAGCAGATAGTTGCCTTGTTCCTGTGTCAGTTCGAAACTGGCCGCCGATCCGTTGTTGAACTTGATGGTGGTGCGGTCGAAGATGTTGCGGGCCAGTTCCAGGTTGCGTTTCTCGGTCTGGAAGTTGTCCGTGGCGGTGCGGGCCGCGGTGCGCTGCTGTTCAACCTCGGCGCGCAGGCGCTGTTCGGTGGCGGTGCGGTTCACCTCCACCTGCTTCAGGGTGAGGTCCGCCTGTTGCACCCGGTGGTACCGCATTCCGCTGCTGAAGAGCGGTACGTTGAGCGTGAGGCCCCACAAGGTGGCCGGATACCAGTCGTACGGCCCGCCGAAGGGTTCGAAGTCGGGGCCGTTCCACTGTTGCTGGTGGCTGAAGAAGCCCGCGAGGTTGGGCAGGGCCTTCGCCTTCTCGTTGCGCATGTTCAGTTCCTGGAGGCGCACGAGCGAATTGGCCTGCAGCTGCTCCACGTGCGTGCCGGGGTCCAGGGTCTGTTCGGTGAGGCCCTTCTCCGTTCCGTCCTCGAGGATCCCCTCCAGGCCATCGGTGAGGGTGATCGGTGTGCCCTGCGGCACGCCCAGGGTGAGGGCCAGCAGCATGCGCGCCACCTCCGCCTGCGAACGGTAGCTGCGCTCCTGCGCTTTCACCTGTTCGAACTGGATGGTGATGCGGTCCACGTCGGTCTGCTCCATGAAGCCGCTCTCCATCATGGCGGTCACTTCGCGCAGGCTCTTTTCCAGCAGCGGAACGCCTTCGCCGGCCAGGCGCGCACCTTCTTCGGCCGCGAGCACGCCGAAGTAGGCCTTGGCGGCCTGGTTGCGGGCATCGGCCTGGGCCTTCTGCAGGTCCAGCTGGCTCTGCTCGGAGAGGGCGCGTGTGGCCTGCAGGCCCACGAGGTAGCTTCCGTCGAAGATCAATTGTGTGAGCGACAGGCCCGCCTTCGCGCTCCACGGCACGCCGAAGCTCGCCGCGATGTACTCGGGGCCTTCGCCCGGCGTGAAGAAATTGGGGATCAACGTGGTGGGCACGTCGATGTAGTTGGTAAGGCCCACTTCGCCGTTGATCTGGGGCAGGCCGATGGCCGTGATCTCCTTCACCTTCTGGCGCGCCTTCTCGGCTTCCAGCTCGCTGGCCTGCACGGCGTAGCTCTGCCGGGCGGCCATGTCCATGGCCTGTTGAAGGCCCACTTGCAGGGGGCCCTGCGCACCGGCCACGGCCGCGATCGCGAGGGCGGGTAGGATGGTCGTTGTTCTCATGCTGCGCGTTCCTTCTTCATCTTCTTGTTCAAGTACTGCACGCCCTTGGGGCTTGCGATGCCGTTGATGTGGTAGCGGAAGCTCTCCCAGGTGATGTCGGCGAAACCGTACCGGTCCATGGGGAAGAGCTCGCCATCGAAAAGCACGTCGAACCGGGCCATGTACAGCTTGGCCACCACGTCCACGTTCAGATCGTCGCGGTACAGGCCCTCCTTGATGCCCTTGCGCATGTTCTCGGAGATGCACTGCTCCACGTGCATGCGCTTCAGGGTGTGGAACTGCTCCCACGCCTTGGGGTGGTACTTCTCCAGGTCGTAGTGGATCGAAGGGTGCACCTGCGACAACAGGCCGGCCAGGTAGCGCGTGATCTCGTACTGCTCGTCGATCGCGTTCAAGCCCTGGTTGCAGATCCCGTCTATGCAGGCGGTGTTGCTCATGTGCATCCGCGAGACGGCTTTTTCCACCAGGTCGTTCTTGTCGGCGACGAAGTGGTAGAGCGTTTTCTTGGAGATGTGCAGGTGGTTGGCCACATCGTCCATGGTCATGCTCTTGATGCCATGGCGCATGAACAGGCGCAGCGACTGGTCCAGGAGGGCGTCCTCCTTGGCTTTGTCGGTGGAGAGGGCTTCGATCGACATGTTCGGTGGGGCCGCGTTCCGGACGGTCCCGG
>CAZFAW010000354.1:0-3274 GCA_964517015.1 uncultured Chryseobacterium sp. | reverse complement strand
CGGGCCAGCGCGCTATACTCCACCAATGGGCCGCTGAAGGCCACGAACACCAATGCCCACAGCGCTGCGCCCGCTCCATAGGCCGTGCGCACCCAGCCCCAGCACGCGATCATGGCGAGCAAGCCCGCAGAGAAGGCCGGCATGCGCGCCTGGACCTCGCCCCATCCGAACAGTGCCATGCTGGCCTTCACCAGCAATGTGTGCAGGATGTGGTTGTTCGGGTAGGAGTAGTCGCTGATCGCGATGTACCACGGCCGTACGGCGTAGTAGGTGCACGTGAAGGCCTCGTCGTAGATCACCGCATCGCGCAGGAGCGCAACCCGTAGACCTGTGCCCGCTGCGACGAGGGCCAGCACCGCTGCGGCTTCCCCGGGTCCCATCGTGCGTTTCACTTGCTTCGCCCAAGCGCTCAGGTCGGTGCGGAAACGCCCGGCATCCAGGCGCAGGTGCTGCCAACCGCGTTGCAGGGCGGCGTGCAGCAGGACGGACAGCGATGCGCACACGAGGAGCACGCCCGCGAGCACGCGCACATGGTGTTGCACACGCGCATGGAACGCCGCCGTATAGCTCTCCACGTCGCCATCGCCGCTGCGAGCATCGAGCGCGTGCTTGATGCTCGCATGGTCCAGGAACGAGGCGACCGCGCATGCCAGCGCCGCGATGGTCAGCGAGACCGGAAGCGGCCTCAGGAGAGCACGAAGGGAGCGCACAGTGGCGGTGTCAATCGATCAGGCGCGTGGTGTACACCTCCAGTCTCTTCCAGTCCTTCACCTTGCGCGCATTGGCGGCGTGGTGGCCAGGAAGCTTGTTGTGCTGCAGCACGCTGGCGGGGTCCTGCCCGTCGGCGGGGCTGGCCACGATATAGAGGGTGCCCTCCGGCGAGGGATCTCGTCGCATGACCTGGGGATCGGCGTGGTGGGCACGCAGGTAGAATTCGAGGGGGGCGTCCCACGGGAACTCGGCCATCACGCGATCGGCGGGCGCAAGGGCCGGGGCGATGAAACCGGCCGCACGCGCGGCATCGCCGAAGCGTTCGATCCTGTTCGGACGGTACAAGGCGAACAGAGCGGCCGCACCGAAGCCCACCAGCAGCGCCACGCTCGCCACCTGCGTGCGCAGCCGCTTGGAAAAGGAAGGGACCATTCGCTCCTCGATCAGCTTCAAGAGGTAGAAGATGGCGATCCCGCTCCCGATGTGGAAGATGAGGATCGCATAGGCCCAGGTCTGCGGAGGCCCCACCAACCGTTGCACGATCACCAGCGGAACCGCGCCCGCCACCAGGGCCATCAACAGGAAGCGGAACTTGCTGCTCACGTAGATGGCGTAGAGCAGCCCCAGCATACCGATGATCGAAGCACCGTTCGAACCGGTCTCGCTGATCCAGATCCACAGATCGACGGAGGCGCCGTAGTGGCTTGCACTGAACGCCTCCCAGCTGTTGTCGCCCATCATCGGATGATAGAACAACTGCGCCACATCATGCCCCAGCATCACCGGGGAATAGAGCAGCGCGGAGAAGACCAGGAAGAAGACCACGCTGAGCAGCACCCGGCCGAGCCTGCGGCGCACGGTGCTGTCGTACCGGTCCAGGATGTACATGGGCAACCAGGCGTACACCATGGCAGTGGCGTAGAGCATGGTGGGCACCGACCAGAAACCGAGGGCGTTGATCAGGCCCAGGAGCACAGCGGCCATCACACCGTTGCGTTTGGCCAGGTAGCGGCCCATGAGCAGGGCCATGAGGAAGAACATCCACGAGAGGCTGTAACCGCGCGCCAGCGCGCTCAATTCGATCAGCGGGCCGCTTCCCGCGGCCAATGCAAGGGCCAGCATGGCGATGTAGCGGTTGAACATGGCCCGCGTGAAGAGATAGAGGAGCGGCAGTGTTGCAATACCGGCCAGCAGGGCCGGAAGGCGCATCTGCCAGGTGCCCACGCCGAACACCCCGGTGCTCAGTTTTACCAGCAACGTGTGCAGGATGTGGTTGCCGGGCAGGGAATAGTCGCCCAGGATATCGGAGAACGACCGCGCGCTGAACCGGATGTAGGCGTGCGCCTCGTCGTAGGTCACGGGCTCGAAGAGCAGCGCGGTACGCAGCGCCGCACCCGCCAGCACCAGCAGGAGCACCACGCGCTTGTGGTCGGCGCTGGTGCGCTTCCACAGTTCGTGCACGGCCTCCTTCAGGTCGCCCTTGAAGGTGTGGGATTCGTGGCGATCACCGCTTTCCATGTCTGGCGGTGCCGACCGAACGCGCAGCCACCGGCTCGGGACGAAAGTAGCGGAACCCGCTCGCGGCACACGACCGGCCGGGACCGGTCGTGGGTCATTCGTTGTGCTCCTTCCGCGGTTCGCCCTCCTTCCCTGCGCCCTGCTCCTTGGCGGCCTTCTTCTCCATCTTCCACTGCTCGCGCAATTCCTGCAGGTGCTTCCACTGCTCGGCGGTCATGGCCTTCTCGAGCTCCGCATCGCGCTCCTGGAAGAGCGCACGGCGCTTGGGGCGCAGGTCCTCCTTCGAAAGGTCCTGCCGCTGCTTCAGGTCGGCCAGTTGCTTCGCGAACCGGTCGTTGATCGCACCCACGGCCGCGGCCTGTTGCTGGTCCAAGGCCAGTTCCTTCACCAGTCGTTCGGTGTTCATGTCAGCGTGGCCACCGTTCCAGGCGGTTTCGCGCGCGGTCTGTTGGGCGCTCCCGGCGAACGGCAATGCGGCAAGGAGAAGGAGCATGGAAGGCGTTCTCATTTTCAGGTGTTTGTGCAAGGACAAAGATGGGAGCGCGGGGTTTGATCCGTCGCGGGTTAACTTGCTTCGCCATGCGCCGCGCTCTCCCCCACTCACTGTTCGCCGGCCTGTCCGGAGCGTTCCTGATCGTACTGGGTTGCCACCCTCGCGCACACCTCGCGGAGGCGCCACCCGATCCCGCTCGCTGTTGCGACGATACCACGCGCATGGCCTACGAAGTGCCCGAAGTGCAGGAGCCCCCCTCGTTCCCGGGCGGTGAGGCCGCCATGTACGCCTGGCTGGGGAACGAGATCGCATACCCCGTGGTCGCGCGAGAGAACGGCATGGAGGGCACCTCCTGGGTGAAGTTCAATGTGGCGTGCGACGGTTCCATACGCAACGTCGCCTTGGCGCGTGGATCCTCGATCGTGCTCGATACCGCCGCCGTGAACGTGGTGCGACGCATGCCGCGCTGGACACCCGGAAAGATGAAGGGAGAACCGGTCTGCGTGCAGTACCTGCTACCGGTGAGGTACGTTTTGCGCTGAACGGATCCCA
>CAZFAW010000353.1:1847-3279 GCA_964517015.1 uncultured Chryseobacterium sp. | reverse complement strand
CCGGACACGGCGAACTTCACCATGCCGGCACAGAGGATCAACAGGATCTCGAACGCGTTCAACATCATCAGATCTTGTTGCCGAACGCCAGGTCCCCTGCATCGCCGAGGCCGGGAACGATGTAGGCCTGGGCGGTCATCTCCTCGTCGATGGCGGCCACCCAGATGCGCGTATTGGCCGGAAGGTGCGTTTTCACGTGCTCGATGCCTTCGGTACTGGCAATGGTTGATACGATGTGCAACGCTTTGGGTTTCCCCATGCGCTGAAGGGCGCGGTGCACCATGACCATGCTACGGCCCGTGGCCAACATCGGATCGCTGATCACCAAGGTTCGATCCTCCAGTGAAGGGCTCGAAAGGTACTCCACTTCGATGTCGAAGCCATCCTCCCCTTTTCGGTGCTTCCGATAGGCGCTTATGAACGCATTGTCCGCCCGATCGAAGAAGTTCAACAAGCCCTGGTGCAGGGCCAGGCCCGCACGAAGGATCGTGGCCAGCACGGGTTGCTCGGATGGCACGCTCATCTGTGCGGTTCCCAGCGGTGTGGTGACCTCGCGGGCGGTATAATCGAAGGTGCGGCTCATCTCGTAGGCCATCACCTCCCCGATCCGCTCCATGTTCCGGCGGAAACGCAGGGGATCCTTTTGCACATGCTCGTCGCGGATCTCCGCGATGAACGCGTTAAGCACCGAATTCTCCCGACCGAGTTCAACGACCATCCTTCAGGGTTTGAGTTTCCGGATCCAGCGCGGCAGGGTGTTCCGCCGCAGGCGAAAATAGGTGGACGGACGTGCCCCGAACCCTTCATAGAACCGGCGTGTTCCGGGATCGTTCGATCCGGCAAGGTCCAACATCCCACCGGGAGGCAGGGTACCGATGCACCGATCCACCAGGTGGAACATGGCGTGTTCGCCCCGACCCTTGTCGCTATTGGCCGATTTCATCAATAGCACGCGGTCCTGCCAAACCACCCACCAGATCGCTGCAACCAGCTGGCCATCCACCGTCATGCCCTCGATCCTTCCCTCTCCCAGGTCCATGGAAAGTTGGATCATGCGAGGGAGCGCACGCAGACCCGCCTTGTCGAACGGGCCGTGCCTGAGGGCCGTGGTACCCAGGAAGAGCGCCATGAACGGATCGGTCCCGATGGCGTGGAATTCGGCTTCGGTGCCCCGACGCAGGTTCCGCAGATGCCCTTGGGAATATCCCACTCGATGATCGACGGAGGCTGCATCGTGTCGCACGATGAGGTTCGCACTGGGCGTGGAGGCCCAACCCGGGATGACCGGTGGGGGTGCTTCCCCGTTGCCGGCGATGTCCACCAACCGAAAGGCGGGCGGCACAGCGCGGAGCATACGCTCCTGCTGGGCGGGATCGATGGGGGCCGGGGAGAAAATGCCGAGCTGCTGGAGGGCGAACGGTTGGAACAAATA
>CAZFAW010000353.1:0-1747 GCA_964517015.1 uncultured Chryseobacterium sp. | reverse complement strand
TGGGGGCCGGGGAGAAAATGCCGAGCTGCTGGAGGGCGAACGGTTGGAACAAATACCGAACGCCGTACTTGCGCCGCCAGGTCAGCGGCATGATCGCTCCGCTCTGGTCGTCCACGAGTGCTTCCCAACCGGGGGAGGCGAGGTCGAGCACCTGATACCGGGCATACCAGAGTTTGTTGCGGCATTCCAAGAGACGCTGGTCCCACCAACGTGCATCGATCCGATCGCGCTGCAAATGCCGGATCATGGGCGGGCGTATCGAATGATGGAATCTACGACGTTCCGCCATCCGGCTTCGCTGCCGTGATCGCTAAGGAAACGCTCGTGCCATACCCCGACGAATGTGCCGCTCACGGCCTTCACCCTGTCCACGATCCGTTGCGATGCAGCGATCGCTTCGGCGGGAGCCAACCGCATCTTGTAGCAAAGGGCGCTGTCCATCACCTGGAACGGATGGATCATGAGGTCGGTGCCTTGCTGGGCGGCTTCATCGAAGAACGGGAAGGGAGTGCAGGTGCCCGCGCGGAAACCGATGGCATCATGGAAGCCCATGCTGTGGTCCTCGGTGATGCCGCAGCGCGCGAGCTCCAGGAAGGTATCGGGATGGCGGAAGCGCAGGAAATGCTGCCGGCTCAGCTTCACCGGAGCGCCGATCGCACGTTCCAGTTTGGATCGCTCCGCTGCGATCGTTCCGGGTCGTTCGCTCGAAGCATAGGACGGATGGATGCCGATCTCGGTCTTGGTGGCCATCTCGCGCATCCGCCCTACCATCTTGCTGCTGCCAGTCCCAACGGCATGGTCGTGAGGTCCGCGTGGGGCAACGAGGTAGTTCACAATGGTCCGATCGCCATGTGCGGCTGCCAGCGCGACGAATTCGCGGTCGATCTCGTAGGGATCGTTGCGACGGCCGGCGAGCACGGCGATACGGTCGCTCACCTCCGATCCGCGTCCTTCAAGCACATCGCGCACCATGGCACCCGTCGTTCTCCACCACGGCCGGCCAAGGAATTTGTAGCCGTTGTCCACATCGAGGGTGATCACTTGCCGATAGGTGCGCCGGACGGGTGGAAGCTGGGGGAGCGAAGCGCGCATGCGCTCGGCCATCGCGAGTACCACTTCATCCACGATGGGGCGCTCCGACCAGCCGCACCGGGTGACAAGGAGCGCCTGGCTGCGTATGCGTCCATGTTCATCGTGCTCCGAGCCATGGAACGCGGATCGCAGCATGGTGGCGGTGAATCGCACGGGGTCGCGATCAGGCTGCGCGATCGTCTCCTCCTCAAGTGCGCGCGGAGAACGCCAACCCATGCCGAGCGGCACATCCGATCGATCGATCACCGGCCGGGAGGAAGCCCTCGCCGTTTCACGTTCCGTGGTGATCGCGATGCGCCAGCCCAGGATACGGCCGAACACCTGGTTGATCGCATGGACCTCCCGTGCGTCCGGGTCGTCCACGAGTATGATCACCTCCGCGTCCTGCATTCAAGCAAGGATAACGAAGCCGACCGAGCGGCGGTACATGCCGCAGGTCATTCCAGGTCACGCATCAGTCGCAGGCACACGGCCATTGCCGCTGCACCGTTGCCGAACACGGGTGGGCATGCAGGCATGCCATGCGCCAGGAAGCGTTCAACGCAGGAAGCGATGCGCACCGGATCCGCGTCGGCGAGCATGGAGGCCCCGGAGTCCAGTAGTTCCGACCACTCTGTGGTGGAACGCAGGATCACGCAAGGTGTGCCGCAGAAAT
>CAZFAW010000352.1:0-3299 GCA_964517015.1 uncultured Chryseobacterium sp. | reverse complement strand
ACGGTACACTCGACACTTCCTTCGGGCCGTCGGCTTCGTTCGTCTGGCCTCCGGTGTACGACGGGTCGAGCGGCGATGCCGTCGGGTTCCACGATCTGGTGCAGCCGGACGGGCGCATCGTGATCTGCGGAGGGGCACGCCCTCCCGGGAGCCCGAGCACCAATGCCTTGGTGATGCGCCTGTACTTCACCGGTGAAACGGGTATGCCCGACGGCTTGGACAAGGTGGCTTGCTCGGTGACGCCCAACCCCGTGCGGAGCGCGGCTGTTGTTCGCTATGCGCTTGTCGGTCCGGCCGTATTGTCGATGCGGATCATCGATCCCGTTGGAAGAACGGTGTGCACCGTCTTCGCCAACGAGCAGCATGCGGCAGGTGTGTTCTCGCGGACCCTCGACCTTGCCGGCCTTGCCGCAGGGAACTATGCGATCCTGCTGAACGGCCCGAATGGGAGCGCGGCCGCGCGCATCGTCAAGGAGTAGTCCGGGCCTTGGGGGCGATCCCGGGCACATAGATTTGGCGCACGCCTTCGCCGATCGAAAACGGCGGCGCGAACAATGTCCAAGAAGATCCTCGTCATCGGCTCCAGCGGACAGATCGGCACTGAGCTGGTGGAAGGCCTGCGCACACGGTTCGGCGCGGAGAACGTGGTGGCCAGCGATATCAAGGAACCCCAGGTGAAGCAGGACGGTCCTTTCGCCATGGTCGACGCCATGGACCGCCGCGGCATCGAGCGCATCATCGACAAGCACGGCATCACCGAGGTGTACTTGCTGGCCGCGCTCCTGAGCGCAACGGCCGAAAAGGACCCCGCCTTCGCCTGGAAGTTGAACATGGAGAGCCTGCTCATCATCCTGGAGCTCGCGCGCGAGGGCAAGCTCAAGAAGGTGTATTGGCCCAGCAGCATCGCCGTGTTCGGCCCCACCACGCCGAAGGACACGACGCCGCAGCGTACGGTGACCGAGCCCACGACCGTGTACGGCATCAGCAAGCTCGCCGGCGAAGGGTGGTGCCAGTACTACCACCAGCGCTACGGTGTGGACGTGCGCAGCATCCGTTACCCCGGCTTGATCGGCTGGAAGAGCGCACCGGGTGGCGGCACCACGGATTACGCGGTGCACATCTTCCACGAGGCCATCAAACACGGGAAGTACACCAGCTTCCTCGGCCCGAAGAGCACCCTGCCGATGATGTACATGCCCGATGCCATCCGTGCGACCATCGACCTGATGGAAGCGCCGGCCGAGATGATCACGGTGCGAACCAGCTACAACCTGGCCGGCATGAGCTTCGACCCGGAGCGCATCGCGGAGGAAGTGGCGCGGCACATCCCCGGTTTCAGCATGGGCTACGCGCCGGATCAGCGGCAGGCCTATGCGGACAGCTGGCCCCGCAGCATCGACGACAGTGCCGCGCGCGCCGATTGGGGCTGGCGACCGCAGTTCGACCTGCGCGCCATGGTGGATGACATGATGGCGAACCTGAAGCGCACCATCCTGCGCCCGGCCTGATCCCGGAACGCAAGGCAACTTCCCGCCGGATCCCTTCGTATCGCGGGCCGAAAGGCCCGAGCGCCGGATGCCATGCGCCACTCCCCGACCAGCTTCTTCCTCACCCTTCTGTTCACCCTCTCGTTCGCCGGGCAGCATTCCCTCGCCCAGGCCTCGGTGCCCCAGCAGGACACCCTGAACCAGGTGGACCCGCAAGGGCGCAAACAGGGATATTGGCGGATCGAAGCCCCCAAGGCCGACAAGCCCGGGTACGCCGATGGGCAGTTGATCGAGGAAGGGCGCTACAACGCCGGCAAGCGCATCGGCACGTGGAAGCGCTACTGGCCCAATGGGAAGGTGATGAGCGAAGTGAACTACACCGCCGGCCTGCCGCGCGGCGAATACCGCATCTACTACCCCAACGGGAGGGTGGAGGAACAGGGCACCTGGGACCTGGACCGCAATACAGGCAGCTTCAAGCGCTGGCACCCGAACGGCAAACCCGCCCAGGATTTCCTCTTCGACCAACACGGCTTGCGCGATGGCATCCAGAAGTACTTCCACGAGAACGGCCAGCTCGCGGTGGAAGTATCGGTGAAGCAGGGGCGCGAGAACGGAAGCCTGAAGCGCTTCTATGCCAATGGCGAGATGGAGGAGACCGCCATGTTCCACGATGGGGCGATGGACGCGGCCACCCGCAAGACCTACGCGCCCCGGACGCCTGCAACGGCCGTACTACCCGAGGCCAACGCGGCACCGGCCCCCGCCGTGAGCGCGGAGGAGACCACCAACGCCGTGCGTTTCCGCGAGAACGGCCCCAATACGCTCTACGACAAGCAGCTCCGGATCAGCCAGACCGGCGATTTCAAGTCGGGCCGCCTGTACAACGGCCGCATCTATCGCTACGGCGGCAACGGCGTGCTGATCCGGATCGAAGTCTACATGGACGGCCGGTACGCCGGCAACGCGCCCATCACCGAGGACGACCTGAACTGACGGGCCGATCGGCGGCGCCCCGCTACTTTCGCGGCCCATGTCAGCCGTGAAGAAAGGCCCATTGTTCCTCACCAACACGCTCACCCGCGCGAAGGAGGAGTTCAAACCGCTGGATCCGCCGCACGTTGGGCTCTACGTGTGCGGGCCCACGGTCTACAGCGATGTGCACCTGGGCAACGTGCGCAGCTTCACCACCTTCGATGTGCTCTATCGCTGGCTCACCCACCTGGGCTACAAGGTGCGCTACGTGCGCAACATCACCGACGTGGGCCACCTGGTGGATGATGTGGATGCGGGCGAGGACAAGATCGCCAAGCGTGCAAGGCTCGAGCGCCTGGAGCCGATGGAGATCGTGCAGAAGTACACCAACGGCTTCCACGCGGTCATGCGGCTCTTCAACCTGAAGGACCCGAGCATCGAACCCACCGCAACCGGCCACCTGATCGAACAGATCGGCATGGTGCAGCGCATCATGGACAACGGATACGCGTACGTGGTGAACGGGAGCGTGTATTTCGATGTGCCGGCCTACGCGAAGAAGCACAGCTACGGCGAACTGAGCGGCCGACGCATCGACGAATTGATCAGCAACACGCGCGATACCGAGGGGATGGAGGAGAAGCGCTCGCCGCTCGATTTCGCGATCTGGAAGAAGGCCGAGCCGACGCACCTCATGCACTGGCCCAGTCCCTGGGGCGAGGGATTCCCGGGCTGGCATCTGGAGTGCAGCGTGATGAGCACCAAATACCTGGGCCGCACGTTCGACATCCACGGCGGCGGCATGGACCTCAAGTTCCCCCACCACGAGTGCGAGAT
>CAZFAW010000351.1:0-3307 GCA_964517015.1 uncultured Chryseobacterium sp. | reverse complement strand
CAATTCCTGCACTTCGTTGCCGTGCTGGTTCGTGAAGCCTTCAGCGAGCGCCTCGTAGAAATACCGGCAGGCGGCCTCGGTCCGTCCATCGTCCAACGCGATCAGCCCGAGATTGCGCAAGGCATAGGCGTTATGCGGGTTCTTGCGGCGTGCCAGGGTGATGTCCTTCAACGCCTGTTCCTTCCTGCCCAACTTGTACCGCGACCAGCCGCGATTATTGAAGGCGTAGCCGTAGTTCGGGTTCAACTTGATCGCACGGTCGTAATCGAGCAATGCGCGCTCGTGTTCGCCGGAACGCGCGTACCGATGGTAGCCGCGGCTGTTCCAGTTCACCGGGTCCCGAGGTGCCAGTTCGATCGCCTTGTCCAGATCGGCACGCGCCGCCGCCGTATCGCCGAGCATGGCCTCGCATTCCCCCTTGATCCGGAACACCCGGGGATCCTGCGCATTGCCATGTGCCTTCCCTTCCGGTGGCACCAAGGCGGCCAGCGCGCGCTCGGGCTGCTGGGCCCGCTGATGCGCCAGGGCCAGTTGCACCAGGGTCTCGGTCACGAGGCGTGGATCCGCGGCGATGTCGC
Organism: uncultured Chryseobacterium sp.; assembly: GCA_964517015.1. Lineage (GTDB taxonomy): Bacteria > Bacteroidota > Bacteroidia > Flavobacteriales_F > PHOS-HE28 > PHOS-HE28. The sequence goes on along the minus strand of CAZFAW010000351.1, from coordinate 2,729 downwards.
GGGCGCGCTCGAGATCGGCGATGGCACTGTCCTGCGGCCCAAGGACCGACCGCGCTATGCCGCGTTGCAACCAGGCGTAGGCATCGGTCGGCATCGCCGCAAGGGCCGCGTTCGCATCGGCCAGGGCGGCGGTGGAATTACCGATCCTGTTGTGGGCGTCCGCCCGCAAGGCATGGAACACCGCTGGTGCGTCGTCCTTGCCCAGTTCGTGGTCGCACCTTCGCAGGGCGGAATACGGCTCGCCCAGGGCAAGCGCCTTACGCACCTTCGATTCACCCCGGGTCTGCGCAACAGCGGGCCCGGCGAACGATAGGGCCAGTACCATGGCAATGGTTGAGCGCATGCAGCGAAGATATCGGCGTCGAACGCGTGCAGGGTACCTTGCACCACGCCATGCGCCTCGAATACCCCGCCAAGGTCCTGCTCGCGTGGGGAGAAGCGATCAGTGGCAACCGCGAGATCCGCGACTGGTTGATCCGGAACGGCTACCCGGAACTCGGCATATTCACCTTCGCCCTGCGCAACCAGCGAGAGGCGCGGGAGTGGTTGATGAAGAACGGGCACCCGCACCTGATGGCCGTGATCACCGGGATCGAAGGCGATGAACGCGCACTGGAATGGTTGGGCCGGAACGGCATGCATGTGCTGGAACAATTGGCGCGCACCGGCGATGGCGACGAAGAAGCCTTTACCTGGCTGGTGCGACAAGGCCATCGGGAACTGGCCGTGATCGGGCGTAAAATGCACAAGGTGAAGAGCGACCTGGACGAGGAATACGGGGACCCGCACCGCTACCCCACCGACTGATCGGTCCTGCCGAACGCACGTGCCAGCTTGCGCAACAACACCACGTCGATGACGGTGTGCGCGACCACCGGCCCTGCAAGGCCCCAGGTGGCCGCCATCCAGCCTAGCAGCAGCATGCCGAGGGTGAGAACGATCCCGTAAACACTGATCCGCGCGTCGCGTGGGTCCAGGTACCCATGGATGGCCACGAACACGATCGCCGTTAGGGGTATCCCGATCCAGAATTGAACCGCACCACGGAACAGGATCTCTTCGCCCAAGCCGGCACACACCGCCACGAGAACGATCCCGATATTCCCGGACACCATCGGGCCGAGCAACCGGACGTACCGATCTTTCACCGGGGCCATGAACGGCCGGTCGATGAGCCAGGAGGCCACTGCGGCGATCACGAGCCCTGCACCAAGTCCAAGCAGGCACTGAAAGACCAGCGGTCCATCGCCCACGAGCAGTTCCCTCAACGAGCGGTGCTGCACCCCATCGATCAACACCCAACCAACACCGCCGAACAGGAGCACCGTGCCAAGGGCTGCCGCACCTGCGGGGTGCATGGCGAACCGATGGGTCTTGGTCCGATCCATCGCTCGAACGAATTGCACCGCGCGTCGGCGCAATGATCGCGCAGCTCAGTCGCGCACCACGCGCACCGTGCTCCTGGAACCGCTTCCATCGCGAAGCTCCACGGCGTAACAACCGGCAGGCAAGGCACCCAGTTCAAGGGTGTATCGTTGGAACCCGTTCTGCAGGTCGCTCAGGTCCCGCTCCAGCACGACCTGTCCGCGCAGATCGCGAACAGCCAGGCGCAGGCCCGCATTTCCGAACGATCCATAGGTGAGCGTTACGGTACCGTCCGTGGGGCTCGGGAAGGCTTCAAGCCCGAACGCATCGCGTGAACCGTCGTGCACGCTCACGAACGCAGGGTCCAGCCATTCGGTGGTCCGCGTCACCTGGTTGATCCCGAGCAAGGGGACGAGGATGGTATCGGAAACGGTCCGCATCACAGGGAACTTGCTCCATTGGGTGTACCAGGCCCATTCGTCGCGTGCGTGGGTGGCGTTCGCAATGCCTGCGTCGTCCTGTTGTTGAAGCCGCGTATGCACACGCAATACCGCGCCCACTTCCGTTCCGCCCGGGAGCATCAAGGTGCCGGACGCATCCGCGTTACCGGTGAACGAACCCGTGCGCGTGGCCGTACCCAACCCGTCGATGTCGTACGATGCCGCGATGTTATCCACCCAGTTGGTACCCAGGCTGCACGGCAACTTCAACGTGAGTTGGTTGTCCGAGAACGGGACTTGCACATCGTAGATGATGTAGGTCACGTCCTCGCCGACCAGTTCGAGGCCGTTCGATGTGGAGGTGTAGAAAAGCGTGTCCGTGGTGGAATTGGTCAGCAGGTACGTGGCCCCGGGTAGCGTGGCCACCCACTGGCTCGTGCTGGGATCGATGCAGGAATAGGTGACCGCGCTCGAGGACGTGAGGCCCGTAAAGTCCCAGGTGACACCGGCACCCGCGGCACCGGGATCCTGGAAGTCCGTGCTCCACATGCCTTGGGAAGTGCCGATGATGGGAATGTTGCCCGCAGCGCTGAGCGTCTGCGCGGTGGCGGAACGGACGAAGAGAGCAGCGACGAAAAGAAGTACGTAGGTGCGTTGCATGTGCGCAGGCGATTTGGCGCCCCAAGGTAGACGGACGGGCGGGTAGTTTCGCTGCCCCGACCGCGGGCGCCCATGCCACCGGTCCCCTACCCATGCGCTACAGCATCAGCGAACTCACCCAACTGATCAAGGACCGGCGGACCATCGCACCGAACGACTTTACGGACCGCCCTGTGGAAAGGGACGTCATCGATCGCATGCTGGGCAATGCCATCTGGGCGCCGAACCATGGCATGACGCAACCCTGGCGGTTCCAGGTCTTCA
>CAZFAW010000350.1:1417-3312 GCA_964517015.1 uncultured Chryseobacterium sp. | reverse complement strand
GTGTTTCGATCGTATCGTCGCTCAGACAGCTGATGGCGAAGGTGATCGCCCAGGCCATAAATAGCGGACGTTGCAAGGCGCCGCTCCGCCATGCCGGCCAGGTCCATGCGAAAAGCGACCACAAGAGGCCGAACGCACCGAAACTGATCCACAGGGTGAGGTACTCGTTGTGCGCGCGCAAACGCCATTGCGGTTGCAGGAGACTGCCGCGACGTTCGTATTCCCGATCGAACGCGAGCTGCGTGTCCCCGGTCCCCACGCCATGCAGCCATTCACGGCGCGCGATCGCCCACCCGGTCTTCCAGAATTCGAGGCGCATGGCGATCGAATAACCGCTGGGATTCCCCGTGCTTCGGTACTCGTCCAATTCGAACAGGATCTCCTCCACACGATCGCGCAGCGCACCCCTTCGGCCACGCATCACGCTCGGTACACCCGCTTCGATGCGGCGAACATCCTCGACCGACAGCGCGAGGATCCCGAGCGAATCCTTGCGTAACCCGAGCGATGCCATGTACCGGACCAGGGTGTACCGCAGCCGGTGCCCCTTGGAGTCGGTACTGTCGAAGGGCACGTTGCTACGACGCGACCATCCGCGTCGTAGTTCGTGGTACGCCACGTTCACCCATACGGCGTGCCCGTTCTCGTGACCCGGTCGCTCCAGGTCGTGGAAATAGGGTTCGCCGCCCGCGCTCTTCGCGTCGAGCCGGCCGATCGGATCCACGCGGTGGAATTCGCGAACCCATCGCGTCAGCACGAGACCAGCCGCAACCAGCGCCAACACCATTGCACCCCGGATCGCCCGCCGCATGCGCACGGTACCCGATGCGCTGCTGCGCCAGAGCACGCCAATGCCCACGAAGGACACAATGGCGATGCCTTGCAGGCTTTCGAGCCGGTCCAGGAAGTACACGCACCAGGAAATGCCCAGTACATGGCCCACTCGCGGCAGGGCATCTTTCGGGAAGTACGCTACCAGGACGAAGAGGCTCATGCACAGCAGCAGTGCCAGCCTGATGTGGCTGATGAACAAGGACAGTGCGCGGTAATCGTCGGGAGCCGCACCAGCGGGACGCAAGGCAAGGCAGGTCAATGTGCTGGCGATGGTGGAGAATGCGCCGAGCAGGAGCAGCATTTTCAGCTCGCCCTCGTCCAAGGGCGGGCTTGCTGCAAGGATCACACTGAACACCACCACGGGCGCCAGGATGCGGCAGAGGTCGAGGCCCCATCCCGTGTCCGCGCTCCAAAGCAGGCCGAGGGCGTGCAGTGCATAGAACGACAGGAAGACCAAAAGGGCAGGGGAACGCAACGCGCGAAGGGCGCGCTCGGCCCGGTCCCGATGCACAACGAGCGCGGTGATGAAATTGCCGGCCAGTACCAACTGGCCCAGGCTCATGAGCACGTTGCTCCACGGCAGCCCGACGGCCACCAATGCCAGCGCACCGAGATGGATCCAGCGGAAGGTGTCGCGTACGGGCATGTGGTGCGCCGAAGCTACCGCACGCGGCCCGCGTGCAGCGCGGTCAGTCCAGCTTCACACTGCCGTTGAGGATCCCGGTGTAGGTGGCGTTGTCGTTGATCGTTCCCAGGGCCTGCTTCACGTACGGATCGCTGGCCAGGGCCGCACGGGCCTGGCCGGTCTGGAAGTAATAGCGGCCCACGATCTCGTCCTTCAACACTTCCTCGATGTCCTTCCGGAACATGGCGATCTCCTCTTCGCGATCGGGGGTGAGCGCCGTGCGCAGTGCATCGATCTGGGGTTTCACATGGTCCAGGTAGCGTTCCCGCTTGGCCGTTTCTTCGAGTTCCTTCAGCGCCTGTTCGCTCTCCGTGTCGTAGCTGAAGTGCTTGTCCTTCGTGTATGCCACGAAGTCCTGCCAGATCTCTTCGCTGAT
>CAZFAW010000350.1:0-1317 GCA_964517015.1 uncultured Chryseobacterium sp. | reverse complement strand
CCCGCCTGGATGCCCGCTTTGGCCGCGGGGTAGTTCTCGTAGGGGTCGCTCACCACCACGCCGTCGCCCTTCTTCTTGATCAGCGCGCCGATGCCGCCGTACTGGCCGGTGGTCATCAGCCGGTAGTCCTCCAGATCGCTTTCGGCGATGTACTGCGTGTAGGGATCGAGGCTCTCCAGCATCGCATCGATGCCGGTCTTCATCAGGTCGCCGGGCTTGGTGTCCTCGACGTAGTAGATGTTCAGTTCCTTGTAGAGTTCATTGAAGATCTCCAGGTTCTTGCTGATCTCGAAGAAATTGTCGCTGGCGGCAAGGCCGATGAACCCTGCGGCGGCGATGGAGGGGATGAGGAGGAGCTTCTTCCAGGTCTTCATGTTCGAGGGGCTTCAGGGAACGGGATCGTAGCCATGCCGACCCCATGGATGACAAGATAGGAACCGCTTCAGGGTGAGCAGGCCGCCGCGCCACGCACCGTGCTTGCGCAGGGCCTCAATGCCGTAGTGGCTGCAACTGGGCGTGAAACGGCATTCGCCCGGCAGCAAGGGGGAGAGCGCGTACTGGTAAACGCGCACGAAGGCGATGAACACGCGTGCGATCATGGTCTCGTGGGCAGGTGCTCCTGGAGCCAACGGTCCATCAACAGGATCGTTGTGCGACTGGTCTCGGCTTGTGTGATCGGTGCTTTGCCCTGGAAGATGAGCAACCACGCGCACCGTACACCATGGGCGCGCAGCCGTTCGATCCAGGGATGCTTGTTGAGCCGGAAAGCCTCGCGCATGAGCCGCTTCTGCCGGTTGCGGTCCACCGCCCGAGGCAGGTAGCGTTTCGGGACGGCGAAGGCGATGCGGGCGGTGGCCATGGGCTGCACGTCCATGATCCTGCCCACCAGCCGGAACGGCGGCTCGTTCATTGCGCGGCCCTTCTCGATCACGCCTTGTATGGCGGACTTGCCCGAGAGGCGTTCCGCCTTGCGGAAAGTAGCGCGGGGCTTGGGCGTGGCGGTCATGGATCGCCGTGAACGGTGTGGATCGACGCGCACCGCGTGCAGGATCACTTCTTCCTGGCCAGCTGCTTCAGGTACAGCTCGATGGCGCCGGTCATGCTGGGCGCCTCCGGTACGGGCGCGGCGATGTCCAGCCGCAGGCCGGCATCCTTCACCGCCTTGGCCGTGGTGCTGCCGAAGGCCGCGATCAAGGTGCCGTTCTGCTTGAACTTGGGGAAGTTCTTCCTGAGGCTTTCGATGCCGCCGGGACTGAAGAACACCAGCATGTCGTAGGTGATGTTCTTCAGGTCGCTCAGGTCGCTGGCCACGGTGCG
>CAZFAW010000349.1:0-3334 GCA_964517015.1 uncultured Chryseobacterium sp. | reverse complement strand
GCTCTACGAGCGCAACCCCATCGAACTCCCGGACCCCTTCCTGAAACGCTGGATCCTGGAGACCAGTGAGAAGCCCGTGACCGCCGAGGAGGTGGAAAGCAGTTACACCGCCTACGCCGAAGGCCTGAAGCGGCAGTTGATCCAGGACAAGGTGATCGAGAAGTACGGCCTCGAGGCGAAGAACGAGGAGATCCACGGTTTCGCGCAGCGGTACGTTTCCGACCAGTTCACCCAATGCGGCATGCCGGCACCCGAAGGCCCCAAACTCAACGAGATCATCGGCCGCATGCTCGGGGACCGCGAACAGGTGCAGCGCATGCGCGATACCATCGTGGAGCAGAAGCTGATCACGCACTTCCGCACCCTCATCGCACCGAAGGAGCGGAAGGTCGGCGTGGAAGAGTTCGTAAACTTGGCTCGGACGGCGTGAAGTGATCGCGCTCCCCGAACGTCCTCCAACTACACCCAACGAACCGGATGTACCCTCACGACGAATTCCTGAAGTACGCGGTGAAGCACCGCGGCATTCCCAGCACCAGCCTGCATGGCTACATCACCTCTTCGATGACCCCGTACATCATCGAGGAACGCCAGTTGAACGTGGCCCAGATGGACGTGTTCAGCCGGTTGATGATGGACCGCATCATCTTCCTCGGCACCGCGATCAACGACCAGGTGGCCAACATCATCCAGGCCCAGCTCCTGTTCCTGGAGAGCGTGGATGCCAAGAAGGACATCCAGATCTACCTGAATTCGCCGGGTGGCGGCGTGTACGCCGGCCTGGGGATCTACGATACCATGCAGTACATCGCGCCCGACGTGGCCACGATCTGCACCGGCATGGCCGCCTCCATGGGAGCGGTGCTCTTGTGCGCAGGTGCCAAGGGCAAGCGCAGCGCCTTGAAGCATGCCCGGGTCATGATCCATCAACCCATGGGCGGCGCCGAGGGCCAGGCCAGCGATATGGAGATCACCGTACGCGAAGTGCTGAAGCTCAAAAAGGAACTGTACGAGATCATTGCCAACCATAGCGGCCAGCCGTTCGATCGGGTCGAGAAGGACGGGGACCGCGACTATTGGATGATCGCGGAAGAGGCCAAGGCGTACGGCATGATCGACGAATTGTTGATCCGCGAGCGGAAGTAATCCCCTCGTTCTCAGCGGTATTAACGCGCCCCGGCTGGACCAACGGCTGGGGCGCGCGTTATCTTGCCGCGCCTTACCCGCCGGAAACTCCCCAGGCACCAAGGTCATCCCATGGAGAAGAAAGAGATCAAGTGCTCCTTCTGCGGCCGCGACAAGCAGGACACCAACGTGCTGATCGCCGGCATCACGGGGCACATCTGCGACAGCTGCATCGGCCAGGCGCAGAACATCATCCAGGAGGAACTGAACCAGCGCAACCGGAGCGAGATGGAGGGCAACCTCATCCTGCAGAAACCGGCGGACATCAAGCATTTCCTCGACGAGTACGTGATCGGTCAGGACGAGGCCAAGAAGGTGCTGAGCGTGGCGGTGTACAACCACTACAAGCGCCTTCTCCAGAAACCCATCGCCTCGCCGGACGATGTGGAGATCGAAAAGAGCAACATCATCCTGATCGGTGAGACCGGTACCGGGAAGACCCTGCTCGCCCGCACGATCGCCCGCATGCTCAACGTGCCGTTCTGCATCGCCGATGCCACCGTGCTCACCGAAGCCGGCTATGTGGGCGAGGACGTGGAGAGCATCCTGAGCCGCCTGCTCCAGGCCGCGGACTACGACGTGACCAAGGCCGAGCGCGGGATCGTGTTCATCGATGAGATCGACAAGATCAGTCGTAAAGGCGATACGCCCAGCATCACCCGCGATGTGAGCGGTGAAGGCGTGCAACAGGCATTGTTGAAGCTGCTCGAAGGGTCCACCGTGAACGTGCCCCCGCAGGGCGGACGCAAGCACCCGGAACAGAAGTTGATCCAGGTCGACACGCGCAACATCCTCTTCATCTGCGGCGGGGCCTTCGACGGCATCCAGAAGATCATCGCCCGCCGGGTGAAAAGCACCGCCGTGGGGTACAGCGCCAGCAAGGATGCCCGGATCGAGGATGAGCGCCTGCTCCAGTACGTGGCACCCACCGACCTGCGCAGCTACGGCCTCATCCCAGAGCTGATCGGCCGGTTCCCCGTGCTCACCTACCTGGATCCCCTGGATCGCGACAGCCTGCGCCGCATCCTCACCGAGCCGAAGAACGCACTGATCAAGCAGTACGTGAAGCTCTTCGAAATGGACAAGGTGAAGCTCACCTTCGACAAGAAGGTGCTCGACTTCATCGTGGAGAAGGCGGTGGACTACAAGCTGGGCGCACGCGGCCTTCGCTCCATCTGCGAGGCGATCATGACCGATGCCATGTACGACACCCCCGGCGCTCCCGAACGCCCCAGCGAACTGCGCATCACCCTCAGCTATGCGCGCGAGAAGTTCGACCGCTCTCGCATGAGCCAGTTGAAGGTGGCCTGAGGGGGGCGCGCAGGACCGATCACCGCTCGGGATGCCCGGCTATCTTCGGCGTCCCTTACGACCCTGCACCATGAAGCGCATCATCACACCCGTCCTTGCCCTGGCGCTGCCGATCATCGCCATCGCACAGGACCTGCCCGCACCCAGCCCATCCTCCACCGTCAAACAACGCGTGGGCCTCACCGACATCACCGTCGAATACTCGCGCCCCAGCGTCAAGGGCCGCGTGATCTTCGGCGATCTGGTCCCTTTCGACCAGGTCTGGCGCACCGGCGCGAACAAGGCGACCATGATCGAATTCAGCGGGCCGGTGGCGATCGAGGACGGCAAGCTCGAGGCCGGCCGGTATTCCCTCTTCACCGTCCCCGGCAAGGAGTCCTGGCAGATCATCTTCAACAAGAACACGGAACTGTGGGGGGCCTTCGATCGTAAGCCCGAAGAGGATGTCCTCACCGTAAAGGTGCCCGCCGGGAAGTGCGAACGGGTCGAAACGTTCACGATCGGGTTCGCCAACGTGGTGGACGATAAGGCCGCGATCCAGTTGAGCTGGGAGAACACGCTCGTGGAAGTGGGCGTGAGCGCGGATGCCACCGACCAGGGCGTCTTGAACATCAAGGAGGCGTTGGCGAAGCCCGATGCCGATTTCCGAGCCTACGCCCGTGCAGCCCAATTCTGCCTCGACCGCAACCTCATGACCAAGGAGGCATTGGAATGGGCGCAGAAGAGCGTCGGCATGGAGAAGAAGTATTGGAACACGTTCACGTTGGCACGTGCGGAAGCGACGAACGGCGACAAGAAATCGGCCGTGGCCACCGCGAACGAAGCGATCACCCTCGCC
>CAZFAW010000348.1:0-3347 GCA_964517015.1 uncultured Chryseobacterium sp. | reverse complement strand
CCGCAGGAGCAGCACGAAGCATGCACCGTTCCCGATCACCAGACCGGCCCGCGCATGGATCGCACGGTCTGTCTCCCGCACCCCGAGCCGGCGCCGTTCGTGCACATAGTCGAACATGCTGTACCCGGAGAAATACGCGGACACGAGGAACAACAGCACGAAACCGCCCGGGGCCAGCACAGGCACGGACCACACGACCAGCCAGATCGCGCAGGTCACCAGGACCTCCAGAACCACATTTCGCAAGGCGATCCGGGCACCGCGCCAGGCATCGTGCATGAACTGCCGCACCGAGAACGGATAGGTGCGGCCCGTGAGCAGGGCCTCGGTCCGCTCGCTCACGAACGCGAGAAGCGGCGACAGCACGATCAGCACGATGTAGCGGTTCACCACGAAGAGCGCGTACGCCACGGCAAGCCGCACCAGCAGGCCCGCGATCCACGCTCCCGCACCTTGAAGCGTGCCTTTGATCGTGTTCCATATGCCCTGCGCATCACCGGGACCGGCCACCGCCGCAGGGTCGCCATTCGCCGCCCATACGCCTGGGAGCAGGTCCTTCAGCAAGGGCTCCAACACGGCGTACAACCCGAAGGTCAATGCGATCCAGAGCACGGCAGGCACGATGAATGCCCACCAAAGGCCGTTGCGCAAGGCCCACGGCAGGGCTTCGAAGAAGGTGGAGATGCCGGTGCGGATATCGCGGATCACGGGACGAAATTGGGACCGCCCGGCGAACGGGCGCACGGCACGTGTGGAACGGCCTGGGCGGGTGCTGTGAGGGCGGCTGGTACTTTCGCCCCATGGAGCTAACCCCGCTCACCGCCATTTCGCCGATCGACGGCCGGTACCGCCACCGCACGCGGGAATTGGCCAACTGGTTCAGTGAACAGGCCCTGATCCGCGCACGCCTCTCCGTGGAACTGGCGTACTTCGAATTCCTCTGCCGGATCCCCCTGCCCGAGATCAAGGGTGTGGACCCCGCGCGCATCGCCCGGGTGCGGGCACGCATCGATGGCTTCACCACCGAAGATGCCCGCGCGGTGAAGGAGATCGAACAGGTGACCAATCACGACGTGAAGGCCGTGGAATACTGGCTCAAGGAGCGGATGAGCGAAACGGGGTTGGGCAACGAGAAGGAATTCGTCCACTTCGGGCTCACCTCGCAGGACATCAACAACACGGCCCTTCCCCTCCTCGTGAAGGGCTTCGTGTTCGGTGCCTACCTGCCGGCGCTGCTCGCCTTGCGCGACCGGCTGCACGGCCTCGCGCTGGACCACGCCCAGGTACCCATGCTCGCTCGCACGCACGGCCAGCCCGCTTCGCCCACGCGCCTGGGCAAGGAACTGGAGGTGTTCGTGGAGCGCATCGATGCCCAGCTGAAACAACTGCGCGAAGTACCGTTCACCTGCAAGTTCGGCGGGGCCACCGGCAACTTCAACGCGCACCATGCCGCCTATCCCGAGCTGGATTGGGTGGCACTGGCCGATCGATTCTGCGCGGACCAGTTGGGTCTGGTCCGACAGCGGTTCACCACGCAGATCGAGCACTACGATGACCTGGCCGCGCTGTTCGACGCCATGCGCCGGGTGAACACGATCCTGATCGACCTGTGCCGCGATGCGTGGACCTACATCGGCATGGACTACTTCCGTCAGCGCACCAAGGCCGGCGAAGTGGGCAGCAGCGCCATGCCGCACAAGGTGAACCCGATCGACTTCGAGAACGCCGAAGGGAACCTCGGGATCGCCAACGCCCTGCTGGGCCATCTGAGCGAGAAACTACCGGTGAGCCGGCTGCAGCGCGACCTGACCGACAGCACCGTTACGCGGAACATCGGGGTGCCCATGGCACACACCATGATCGCCGTCGATGCGCTGATGAAAGGCCTTGACAAATTGCTGCTGAACCCCGCCGCCCTGGAACGCGACCTGGACGCGAACGCGGCCGTGATCGCCGAAGGCATCCAGACGATCCTCCGGCGAGCGGGCGTGGATCGTCCGTACGAACTGCTGAAGGACCTGACACGCGGTCGCGAACGGCTCTCCCTGGAGGACTTCCACCGCTTCATCGACGGCCTCGCCGTGGCGGACGATGTGAAGTCCGAACTGCGGCGCCTCACGCCACGCAATTACACGGGCGTGGACCTGCTTGGCCGTTGATCAGATCCCGAATTCGGTCTGGAACCAGAGGTTCCAGTAATTGCCGGTCCGATCGAGCGCAGCCGCGCCCTCCGTCCAGTGGTACCCGGCCGCGCCCTGGAACTTGATGCGGTGGCCCTTCAAATAATAGGTGCAGCCCAGCCAGGCCTCCTCCTGCTTCAATTCGGTGCCCTCCAGGCTCGCACGCGGCACCACGATCGTGTACCGTGTTCCGATCTCGGTCCGCTTCGCAACGAAGGCGCTCAACTGGGTGTTCATGCCGCTCCCTTCGTACACGTAGCGCTTCTCCCCGGCGGTGTTCACCTCGATGGGATCACCGATGCAATCCCGTTCGTAGAGCTCGGTGCTCCACGCCCAGCCTTCGTATTTCAACAGCGCATCGACGATGGACGTATTGATCGTGCGTGGTGCGAACAGGTCACGGCCCAGCTGACCACCGGTGCGCACCGCATGCACATTGTTGCTGTAGCCGGCTCCGATCGAGACCTTCACATGTTCCTCATGCGCGAGGTCCCCTTCGAAGTAGTCGCCCTTGTCGGTGAAGGCGCCCAGGGGCAACCATTCCAGCCGGCCGGTGTAGGAGAGGCCGTCGTCGCCCACGGAAGCATTGCGCCCGTTGCCGGAAGTGACGGCTCCTTTGGCCATCCATACCATGCCGCCGACCGGTAGGGTCCAATTCAGGAATGCACCGTAGTCGCGGTCCAGCGTGAAGAGCCCGTTCGCCAAGGATCGATCCGGGAATTGCAGATTGCCCGAAGAAACCACCTGCTGGCGGTTGCCGGGCAGCTTCTGCTGCCCCAGTCCGACCGTAAGGGAAGGAGTCAGGTCGTAGAACACCATCGCATCGCGGATCACCTGTGCGTTGGATTGCACGTCCAGGTCCAGATCGGACTTGCTGAAGCCCAAATGGAACAGGAAGCGCAGCCGCGGATCGACGACGAAGCCTTCCAGCCGCAAGCGTGCGCGCCGTACACGGAAGTCGGTGCGCGCCACCGAAGGATCATCGCCGGACACGGAGGTGAAGCCGAGCCTGTTCTGCATACGGAAGCGCAGGTTCAACCGGAAGAGCGTGTCCTTGGTGATGTTGATCCCATCACGGAATTCCAGCGCTGTCGCCCCTTTGGTGGGGGATTGTGCCGTTCCGCGCGAGGCGATCACGCACAGCGCGCATGTGAAGAAGAGGTTAAG
>CAZFAW010000347.1:0-3353 GCA_964517015.1 uncultured Chryseobacterium sp. | reverse complement strand
TTGAACTCAACCTGGCGCTGGACGCCGCAACCAAATGAAACGCCTGCTTTTCCTGCCCCTGTTGGGCATCGCCCTTTCCTCTTTCGCACAAAAGCTCGACAGCGCGATCACCATGAGCGCGTATGTCGAGATGTACTACAGCTTCGACCTGGCGCAACCGGAGAACCACCTGCGTCCGGGCTTCTTCTACAGCTTCAACCGCCACAACGAGGTGAACCTGAACCTCGGCATGGTGAAGCTCAACTACGCCAAGAACAATGTGCGCGGCAACCTCGCGCTGATGGCAGGGACCTATCCGCAGTACAACCTCGCCGCTGAACCAGAACTTCTGCGCAGCGTGTTCGAGGCGAACGCAGGCGTGAAGCTGAGCAAGACCCGGAACCTGTGGCTCGACGCGGGCATCATGCCCAGCCACATCGGCTTCGAGAGCGCCATTGGCAAAGACTGCTGGAACCTGACCCGCAGCCTGCTCGCGGACAACACACCGTACTATGAAGCTGGTGCGCGGGTGAGCTACACCAGCCCGAACAGCAAGTGGTATGCGAGCGGCCTGTTACTCAACGGCTGGCAGCGCATCGCACGCGTCGATGGCAACAACACGCCCGCCTTCGGCACGCAGCTCACGTACAAACCGAACAGCACCACCACCATCAACTGGAGCACCTTCATCGGTAATGACAAGCCGGACAGTGTGAGCCAGCTGCGCATCTTCAACAACCTGTACGCGCAGTTCCAAGTGACGGAGCGTCTGGGCTTGATCCTGGGTTGCGACATCGGCATGGAAGAGGCCGCTGCTGGCGACAGTACGAACATGTTCATCACGCCGATCGTGATCCCGCGGTTCAAGATCAACGACAAGACCTATGTGGCTGCCCGATGGGAATTGTACCAGGACAAGGACGGTGTGATCATCGCCACGGGCACGCCCAATGGCTTCAACACCATGGGCTACTCGCTCAACTTCGACCGGTGGGTGAGCCAGAACGTGCTGTGGCGCGTGGAAGCCCGTATGCTGCAAAGCGAGGACAAGGTCTTCGCTGACGCGGACGGAAAGGCCACGGAGAGCAACGTCTTCTTCACGACCAGTCTCGCCATCGCCCTACCGTGATCGCGTCTGACGGCACCGATCCCCTGCTTCGGCCGGCTTCCCAACGGGGCCGGCTGAAGGTCTACATCGGCATGAGCGCCGGTGTGGGCAAGACCTATCGGATGCTGGAGGAAGCGCATGAACTCCTGGCGAAGGGGGTGAACATCCAGGTCGGCTTCATCGAAACGCATCACCGCGCGGAGACGCACGCCCTGCTCGATGGCCTTCCCCTGATCCCGCGCCGGGAAGTGTTCTACAAGGGCAAACGGTTGGAGGAGTTCGACCTGAACGCCACATTGTTGCTGCACCCGGAAAAGGTGATCGTGGACGAGCTCGCGCACACCAACGTGCCCGGCAGCAAGCATGGAAAGCGCTACCAGGATGTGCTGGAGCTGCTGGACAACGGGATCGACGTGATCACCGCCGTGAACATCCAGCACATCGAGAGCATCAACTCCGAAGTGGAGCGGATCACGGGCGTGGCGATCACCGAACGTGTGCCCGACAATTTCCTGCAGCGCGCGGACGAGGTGGTGAACATCGACCTCACCGCCGATGAACTGATCACGCGGTTGCGCGAAGGAAAGATCTACGACAAGGCGAAGGTGGAGACCGCGATGCGCAACTTCTTCCAGCCGGACAAGATCTTGCAACTGCGGGAGCTGGCGCTGAAGGAAGTGGCCGGGCAGGTGGAGCGGAAGGTGGAACAGGAGGTGGAGAAGCCGAAACAATTGCGGCACGAGCAGTTCCTGGCGCTGATCAGCAGCAACCACCAGGTGGCGGCCAAGATCATCCGCAAGACCGCACGGCTCGCCAATTACTACCACAGCGATTGGAGCGTGCTCTATGTGCAGACCCCGGGGGAATCGCTCGACCGGATCCCCCTGGACAAGCAGCGCCACCTGATCAACAACTTCCAGCTCGCCACCGAAATGGGCGGTGAGGTGATCCAGGCGCAGGCTGGGCCGGTGAAGAGCGGCCTCGGCTTCCTGCCGGCGCGCATCCTCAACCTGGAACGTGCGGATATCACCGAAGCCATCCTCCAGGTGGTGAAGGAGAAGCGGGTCACCACCTTGTGCATCGGCAAACCGCACCTCAGCATCTGGCAGGTGATCCTGCGCACCAATACCTTCAACCGCCTGCTCACGGCGCTCAGTGCGAGCGACGTGGACGTGGTGATACTGTCATGAGGATCAAACGGAGGCTCACGCTCTGGTTGGGCATGCTCGTGCTGCTCATCCTGATCCTCGCCTCCGTGGGCCTGGGCACGATCTGGCAGTTACGTGTGGAAGGGCGCAATGTGATGCGGGCGAACTACAACAGCATCGAGTATGCGCAGCGCATGATGATCGCCCTGGATCGCGTGGCGGAACGCGAACAGCTGGTGCATGCACTCGATGCCGAACTGGCCCGGCAGAGCATGAACATCACCGAGCCCGGCGAAGCGGAGCTCACAGGCCGCTTGATCGCGCATGTGGACGAGCTGCGGAGCGGGACCGACGGGCAGGACCTGCGCAAGGGGATCCGCCAGGACCTGAACGGGATCATTGAACTCAACCGGCAGGCCATCGTGGGCAAGGCGGAACGTGCGGAGCATCGTGCCGAAACCGCCTTCACCTGGATCAGCCTGGTGGGAACATTGTGCTTCCTGATCGCGTTCACCCTTTTCTTCAACCTCCCGGAACGGCTGAGCGAGCCCATCCGGAAGCTCACCGACGGGATCGACCGCATTGCAGCAGGACATTACCATGAGCGTGTGGAACTGCGATCCTCCGATGAATTCGGCCACATGGCCGAGCGCTTCAACGCCATGGCGGCGGAATTGCAGCAATGGCACAGCAGCAACCTGGCGCGCATCATGGAGGAGAAGGCCCGCGCCGAGGCCGTGATCAACAGCCTGCAGGACGCCAGCATAGGCCTGGACGAACGCGGGCGCGTGCTGTTCGCCAACCAGCAGGCGCTCGATCTGATGGGCCTTGCCCCGGAAGGGATCGTGGGGCTCCAGGCCGGGGAAGCGGCAACGACAAACGACCTGCTGAAGGTGGTGATCGACGGCGGGCACAGCGGTCCGTTGAAGATCGTGAAGGACGGACGCGAGCAGTTCTTCACCGTGGAGCACGTCCCGATCCTCCGGTCGGGAGCGCGCATGGGCACGGTGATCGTCCTGCGCAACGTGACCTCCTTCGAGGAGAAGGATCGCGCCAAGTCGCATTTCCTGGCCACCATCACGCACGAATTGAAGACCCCGCTGGCCAGCACGGACATC
>CAZFAW010000346.1:0-3355 GCA_964517015.1 uncultured Chryseobacterium sp. | reverse complement strand
CGCACCATGTTCTTCGCCAGCAAAGGCCACAACAGCATGGGCGGTTTCGACATCTTCATGACGGAGATGGCCGACGACGGAACCTGGAGCAAACCCGAGAACATCGGCTACCCGCTGAACACGGTGGACGATGATGTGTTCTTCGTGACCACCGCCGATGGCCGACGCGGTTATTTCAGCAGCGACCAGGCCGGTGGCTTCGGCGAAAAGGACATCTACTTCGTGGACCTGCCCGAGGAAATGGAGGCCGAAGGGCTCACCGTGCTCAAGGGTTTCATCATCCCCCCGCCGGGACAGGAACTGCCGCCCAGCACCATCCTTTACGTCACCGACAAATCCACCGGCGAGACCAAAGCCTACAAACCGCGCCAGCGCGATGGCGTGTACGTGGTGATCCTGCCGCCCTGCAAAGAGTACAACCTCGACTACCGCGTGGACGACAAGACCATCCACACCGAGGACATCTTCGTGGAATGCGAAACCGCCTACCAGGAGATCAACAAGGAGATCTACCTGAACCCGGTGAGCCTGGCCGGTCCCGCCAGCATCGTGGACCTGCCCAAGGGCTCGCCTCCCGGTGGGAAGGAGAAGGGCGTGCCTTCCGGTGCTTCGAAGGACCAACCGCTCACCGACAAGGAGCTCAAGGAGAAGGGCGAGAAGCACGTGGCCCCCGATGCCACCTACTACAAGGAGTACCAGAAGTTCTACGCCTACAACATGAAGGACATCAGCCAGACCGAAGCGGAATGGGTGGCCTTCATCGATGCGGTGGTGGAGCGGATCGAAAAGGACGGCAACGCGCGCGTGGTGATCGAAGCCAGCGCCAGCCACGTGCCCACCAAGACCTTCGGCACCAACGAGAACCTGAGCAACAAACGCATGGAGGATGCGCGGGCCCGCCTGCTGGAGGCAGTAACCTCGCGTGGCAAGGATTCGAGCAAGATCCTGCTGGAAGCCGTGAACCACCTGGTGCAGGGGCCGCGCTACAAGGGCGATTTCCAGAACACCGAGAAATACGGCAAGTACCAATACGTGAAGTTGAAGGTGCGGTAGGATCCCCTGTGAAGAACTTGGAAGAGCCCCGGTGCGTCCGGGGCTTTTTCTTGGGCAACTTGCCGCATGCCTTTGAAGCTGGAACGTCCCCTGGCCTTTTTCGACCTGGAAACAACCGGAGTGCGGATCGGCCGCGACCGGATCGTGCAGATCGCGATCGTGCGGTTGATGCTCGATGGCAAAAGAGAGGAGTGGAGTTCGTTGGTGGACCCGGGCATGCCCATTCCCCCTGAAGCCACCGCCGTGCACGGGATCACCGACAGCGATGTGGCCGGAGCCCCGCGCCTGGAAGACCTGGCGGGAACGATCATCGGCCAGCTGGCAGGCTGCGACCTCTCGGGCTTCAATGTGCTGCGCTTCGACATCCCCTTCCTCGCAGAGGAACTGCTGCGTGCTGGCACCGAATGGAACCACACCGCCGCCCGCGTGATCGACGTGCAACGCATCTTCCACAAGAAGGAACCCCGTGACCTGAGCGCCGCGGTGCGCTTCTACCTGGACCGATCCCACGATCACGCGCACGACGCCCTGGGCGATGTGGCCGCGACCGCCGATGTGTTGCTGGCCCAACTGGCACGCTACCACGACCTGCCGGACGATGTGGCGGGCCTGGGCGAACTGAGCGGCGATCGCGATCGCAGCCCCGATGCCGCGGGCAAACTCCTCTTCAACACCGCTGGCGAGGTCTGCATCGGCTTCGGCAAGTACCGGGGGTGGCCGCTGGAAACCCTGGGCCGCAACGACCCGGGCTACCTGGAGTGGCTGCTCACCAAGGCCGAACTGCCCGCAAGCACCCTCGCGGTCTTGCGCCAGGTCCTTTCGCGCATCGACGCCTGATCCATTGCCCATGAAGATCGTCTGCATCGGCAGGAACTACGTGGAACACGCGCAGGAACTGGGCAACTCCCTGCCCGAGGAACCGGTGTTCTTCCTGAAGCCTTCCACCGCCTGCGTGTTCCCCGGCCGCCCTGTGAAACTGCCGGCGCACCTGGGCGAGATCCACCACGAACTGGAACTGGTCGTGGCCATCGACGGGTACGGCAGCAACATCCCCGAAGCCATGGCACCCGGCTTCATCGCCTTCTACACCCTGGGCCTGGACCTCACGGCACGCACCGTTCAAGAGGAGCTCAAGCGCAAAGGGCTGCCCTGGGAGAAGGCCAAGGCCTTCGACGGCAGCGCGGTGATCGGCGACGTGGACCTGCCCATGACCGCCTCCACCGACCTGCAACGCTTCACCCTCGAACTGCGGCGCAACGGCAGGACCGTGCAGAAGGGCTCCACCGGCGACATGGCCTTTCCCGTGGCCCGCCTGATCGCGCACGTTTCCCGCTACATCAGCTGGGAACCCGGTGATCTGCTCTTCACCGGCACGCCGGCCGGGGTGGGCCCCATCGCCCCCGGCGACCACCTGGAAGGATTCCTCGATGGCGACCGGCTCTTGAACGTGAACGTGATCTGAAGACGCTCCTGCCGCGCGGCTACCTTTGCCGCCGCGTTCGGGCCGTTCCCTTCGCCAAATCGCAAGCACCGTGACACGCATCGTACAGGTCGGAAACATCCCCTGCGGCAGCGATCCGCTTTTCCTGATCAGTGGCCCGTGCGTGATCGAGGAAGAGAGCATCATGCTGCGCACCGCCGAGAAGCTCAAGGAGGTGAGCGAACGCCTGAAGGTGCCCGTGATCTTCAAGAGCAGTTTCACCAAGGACAACCGCAGCAGCGTGGAGTACTACATGGGGCCCGGTTTGGACGAGGGCTTGAAGGTGCTCGCCCGGATCAAGAAGGACTTCGGGTTCCCGGTGCTCACCGACATCCACTATCCCGGCCAGGCCCGGCCCGCGGCAGAGGTGTGCGACGTGCTGCAGATACCGGCCTACCTCTGCATGCAGACCACCCTGGTGGTGGAAGCCGCACGCACGGGCGCTGTGATCAACCTGAAGCACGGCCAGTTCCTCGCACCCGACAACATGATCAAGCCCGTGAAGAAGGTGGAAAGCGCGGGGAACACCGCCATCATCCTCACCGAACGAGGCTACACTCTGGGGTACAACGACCTGGTGGTCGATCCGCGCAGTTTCTACCACCTGCGCAACACCGGCTACCCCGTGGTCTTCGACATCACCCACAGCATCCGCAAGTACGGGATCCCGAGCGCCGACCCGCGCGGTGGCAATCGCGAGGTGATGCCCACGATCGCACGCGCAGGCGTGGCCGCTGGTGTGGACGGCGTGTTCATCGAAACGCACCCCGACCCCGGTTCGGCCAAGTGCGACGCCGCGAGCCAGCTCTGCGTGTACGATCT
>CAZFAW010000345.1:1636-3365 GCA_964517015.1 uncultured Chryseobacterium sp. | reverse complement strand
TCCCGTTCAGCGGACGAATTGTTCGAGGCTCACTGATCCAGGCGTACCTCCTGTTCCAGTTCGAAGGGGAAGCGATGGCGGAACGGACCGGCCTGGCCCACAACGGTTCCCTTGGCCCCCACGATCGTCCTTCCGGAGAGCGCGGCCAGCAACAGGGTGGTCATGAACGCGTCGTTGTCCGGGCGGGCATGCAGGTGAACGGCATAGGACCGCGCGGACCTTCGGTCCAGCACCACCGTGCTGTCCAACGTGGCTGCGCCGATGCGTTGGCCGTTCAAGTACAGGTCCACTTCAGGGTCGCGCGCCTTGATCCGATAGTTGTTCGGATTGTCGATCACTGCTTCCACGGTGAAGGCCACGCCCTTGTCGGTGAACTCGTGCACATCGACCGAACGCACCTCCCGAAGGGTGACCTCGCGATAGGACAGACAACCCCCGAGCGGAAGCCCGAGCGCGAGCGTGAGGAGGGAGCGCAACTGCATGGACCAGCCCATGACAAGCCCTGTGCCGCCGATCAATGGCTGCCGTTGGAAAGGGCGGCGTAGTGCTGGAAGAACCGTGGAATGGTGCGGATGCCGATGAAGTAGTTGAACACGCCGTAGTGCTCGTTCGGGCTGTGGATGTTGTCGCTGTCCAGACCGAAGCCGAACAGGATGGTCTTCAGGCCGAGTTCCTTCTCGAAGAGGGCCACGATGGGTATGCTGCCGCCGCCTCGCGTGGGGATGGGGACCTTGCCGAACGCTTCCTCCATGGCCTTGCTCGCCGCGCGATAGGCCACGCTATCGGTCGGTGTAACGGCCGGCTCGCCGCCGTGGTGCGGCCGCACTTCGACCTTCACATAGGGCGGCGCGATCTTCTTGAAGTGCTCGGTGAAGAGCCGTGTGGCACGATCGCTGTTCTGGTCGGGCACCAGGCGCATGCTGATCTTGGCGAAGGCCTTGGAAGGGAGCACCGTTTTGGATCCTTCACCGGTGTAGCCGCCCCAGATCCCGTTCACATCGAGCGTGGGCCGGATCGTGCACCGTTCGTCGGTGGTGTAACCTTTCTCGCCCCTCACCGCGTTCACGCCGAGGTCCTTCATCCATGCTTTTTCGTCGAACGGTGCTTCGCCCAGGGCTTTGCGCTCCGCAGCGGTCAGTTCGACCACATCGTCATAGAAGCCCGGGATCGTGATGCGACCGTCCGCATCGTGCAGGCTGGCGATCATGGCACAGAGGGTGTTGATCGGATTGGCCACAGCGCCGCCATACACCCCGCTGTGCAGGTCGCGGTTCGGTCCGGTCACCTCCACCTCCACGTAGCTCAAGCCGCGAAGGCCCGTGTTGATGCTGGGTACATCGTTGGCGATCATGGCCGTGTCGCTGATCAACACCACATCGGCCTTCAATTTCGACTTGTTCGCGACGACGAAGCTGCCCAGGTTGTCGCTGCCCACCTCTTCCTCGCCTTCGATCATGAACTTCACGTTGCACGGGAGACCACCGCTCTTCAGCATGGCTTCCACGGCCTTCACGTGCATGAAGAACTGGCCCTTGTCGTCGGCACTGCCGCGGGCATAGATCAAGCCGTCCTTCACCACCGGATCGAATGGGCCGCTGTGCCACAGGTCCATGGGATCGGGCGGTTGCACGTCGTAATGCCCATAGATCAGCACCGTGGGTTTGGAGGGGTCCACGATCTTCTCCCCGTACACGATCGGGTGGCCTTTGGTCGGGCACACTTCCACGTG
>CAZFAW010000345.1:0-1536 GCA_964517015.1 uncultured Chryseobacterium sp. | reverse complement strand
GGGCCCAGGCAACCGGGGTGGCTGTGCGCAAGTCATGTAGCCGACCCGAAAGGGCCGTATTTTTCTCCGTCAAGCCGCTCGCCCATGAAGCCTCGCGAACTCCTGGTGGTGTGCCTCTCCCTCGCACCGGCCGCCGTATTCCCCCAATTGGTACTGGACAACACGATGACCCCTGCACAGTTGGTGCAGAACGTGCTGCTGGGAAGCGGGGTGGCGGTGAGCAACATCGAATTCAATGGGGCCCCGGCCACTTCACTGAGCATCCAGGCCGTGGAATTCGACGGAACGGGCTGCAATGTGGGCATGAACGGCGGGATCCTGTTGGTGAGCGGGGATGCGAACATGGCCATCGGGCCCAACAACAACGGCGGCCAGACCCTGCCGCCTGGCGGCCTGACACTCGGGGGCGACCCCGACCTGACCCAGCTGTTGAACGCCGGCGGAGGCACCTATACTACCAACGATGCCGCCGTGCTCGAATTCGACTTCGTGCCGAACGGCGACACCCTTCGGTTCAATTATGTCTTCGGTTCGGAGGAATACCTCGAATGGGTTGGATCTTCCTTCAACGATGTGTTCGGCTTCTTCCTGAGCGGCCCCGGGATCAGCGGGCCTTACAGCGGCGGTGCGGAGAACATCGCGATCGTGCCCGGTACGGTGAGCACGCCGGTGGCCATCGACAACGTGAACGACGTGACGAACAGCGCCTATTACGTGGACAACGGCGATGGATGGACCGCCCCTTGGAGCACCGACAGCACCGTGCTGCAATTCGACGGGTTCACCACCGTGCTGCAGGCCCAGGCGATCGTGCAATGCGGGCAGACCTACCACATCAAAATGGCCGTGGCCGATGCAGGGGACCACATCCTGGACAGCGGAGTGTTCCTGGAGGCCGGCAGCTTCACCAGCACCGCCGCCGTGACCGCTTCGTTGGCCACTACCGTGGGGTTGATCGACAGCACGCTTTACGAGGGCTGTGCCACGGCGATCCTGACCTTCGAGCGCTACGGGGATTTCAGCGTGCCCGATACGGTGGACCTGGTGGTCGGGGGGACCGCCACGAACGGCGTCGATTTCGTGCCCCTGCTTCCCAGCACCCTGATCTTCAACGCGGGCGACAGCATCATCACCTACGCCCTAAGCGCCCCCGTGGATCCAGACCTCCTGGAGACCGTGCAGTTGACCATGACCAATGTGGCGGCCTGCAGCGGCATACCGGTCACCACCAACTTCACTTTCTACATCAACGAGGCGCAGCCCATGTACATCACCGTGAGCGATACGGCGATCGGGTGCGACGAATTCGTGACCATCGGACCGAACGTGTTCGAGGGGTACGGCAACTACGGCTTCATCTGGAGCACGGGTGACACCACTCCGACGATCACGGTGTCGCCGCCCGTAACCACCACCTACACCGTCACGGTCACGGACACGTGCGGGATCGTGCCGCAGACCGCCAACATCACGGTCACGGTGCCGGTGTATCCGCCGGTCACCATCAGCGTGAGCAACGACACCGCGATCGCATGC
>CAZFAW010000344.1:0-3373 GCA_964517015.1 uncultured Chryseobacterium sp. | reverse complement strand
CTGGGTGTTCGGACCATTGCGATCATACCCACAGGCCAGGTCGGCTGCGTTCGGGTTATTGATCACAGCCAACACGCCATCCGGGGCTCCGATGTGTACATAGATCTTGCCGTCAGGCGCGAGTTCCATGGTGGAGTTGACCTGGTCGAGTCCATAGCTGGAGGAATCGACTCCGATCACAACCGCAGAATTGACGATGTCCGTTTCAACTAATGGATCCAAGGAGAGCTGCCAGATCGCAGTGGTCGCGAAACCACCGGGTGGCGAGAACGTGTGCGTGCAGTACAAGCGCTGACCGTCCGGCGAGAATTCAATGCCGCTCGCGGATGTGTAATGAGGCAGTTCGGCAAGAAATGAGACTTCTCCTGTCCATTGATCGAAGTGGAACAGTTCAACGATCGATGAATCCGGCAAGTAGTGGGCGATGGAGGTATGCGCCAGAAGGTCCCCCTGTGTGTTGAACTTCAGGCGACCGTACCTATCTGGGGCGGTTGCCCCGATCTGGATCGATGTGCCCGCATGGGAAACCACCGGGTTGGGATCCAGGCCGGCCGGTCCAAGGCGGAAGGCATGGAATTCATCCGAGCCGCGCTCGTGCAATACGATCCAATAGTCTTCGCCGTTGGCGTGCCGCGTGGCAGCGATCCGTGTTTCAGCCGCGCTGTCCATGTCATACACGATGGAGGGGCTGATCACGTCGCCTTGTCCGCCATTGGCCGTCATGTCGAGTTCAACATGACCGCCCCATAGGTACTGGTCGACCATGAATACGTAGTAGCGATCGGGCCAACCCGGACGAGGCAAGGCAATGCTTTGAGTTTGGGCCAGCCAGAAGGGCAGCCCAAGTGAATCGGGTATCCCATGGGGCATGGTGTCCATGCTCGCGTCGTAGTAGGCTCGGCCATCGAAGTAGAAGAGCAACGCGCCGGTCGTGTCCGACATCACCGCATCTGGGAGCGATGCGATCTCCACTTGACCTGGCACGACGACCGGGCTACCGGTGTTCAGATCAAGCCAGACCCCCTCGCCGGTGATCCAGTTATTGTTCCGCTCTTGGGCCGCGATAAGGGTGGGAAGGAGCGTGAGCAGCATTCCCAGGAAGCACACCCGCGTGTTCATTGGAGGTAGATCCTGTTGGAATCGCTACCGTTCCCTTGAATTCCGACCTGAGGCACAGGAGATGTGAGACCGCAATAGATCGCACTGAAAAGTGTCCATGAACCCGCGAAGCACGTCCGGCGAGCCCAACTGCTCGTGCATCCGCCGCTGTCGAACAAGTCCAACCGCAACACGGATTCACCTGATGGGATCGTATGTGTAAACGAAGTATTGGGGTTGATCTGAAGACAGTAGTACGGATCTGAAGAGCCGCTACCACAACTCGTGGATGTCTGCAAGATGACATTTACCCAGTAAGTGCAATTGGTTTCGTTGGCGATGTACACCTGTGTTTGGGCGTTCGCTGTGCTAACGGATAGGATGCACAGCAGTAGGAACAGGGGGGGGGGGCTTTTTCATGGGACTTGCTTTTGTGGGATGAAAGGTAATGTCGTACCAGGCCGCGCCGATCCCGTTCAAGGTCGCCCGCTTCCCCCCGCCGGATATCTTCGCCGCCCTTAGCGAATGGACCGCAACACCATCATCGGCTTCGTACTGATCGTCGCCATCCTGATCGGCTTCCAGATCTATACGGCACCGAGCGCCGAGGAACGCGCCCGGATCCAGCACGAACAGGACAGCCTGGCCAATGCGCAGATCGCCGCCACAGAGCTGCGCGCCAAGCAGGTGGCCGACTCCGCCCTGCGCGCCGAACAACGCCTGGAAGCGGCGATCGTACCCGCCGGGAACGATACCCTGCCCGACAGCCTGCGCCTGGACACCGATAGCCTGGAGCTGGCGCGGCGCCTCAAGAGCTTCGGCATCTTCCACCCCGCCAGCACAGGCAGCGCGAAGGAGGTGGTGCTGGACAACGGCAAGGTGCAGGTGGGCATCAACACCCACGGCGCCAGGCCCGGTGTGATCCGCCTGAAGGACTACACCACCTATAAGGGTACCCCGCTGCTGCTCGCCGACCCGGAAAACGGCGCGTACGAGTACCGGTTCTTCCTCGGTACCCTGGACCTGAGCACGAAGGACCTGTTCTTCACCGTGGAGAAGCAGGACAGCCTGGGCGTGCGGCTGAAGGCGGCCACTTCGGAACCCGGCAAGCACATGGTGATCACCTACCGGCTGGATAGCACGGGCTATTTCCTGCACACGGCCGTGGAATTGAACGGGCTGCAGAACGAAGTGGACCCCGGCAACCTCTTCTTTCGCTGGGAGCTGCTGGGCCTGAACAACGAGAAATACCTGCCCGCCGAACAGCAAAAGAGCTCCGTGTACTTCAAGTACGTGAACGACGACCGCGACTACCTGAGCAATACCAAGGACGAGGAAAAGGACCTGAACGGCCGCACCAACTGGGTGGCCTTCAAGCAGGACTTCTTCAGCGTGGCCATGGTAAGCGACGCCGGGTTCGCCAGCAGCGGCAGCGAGATCGGCATCACGGCCATGACCGACAGCGTGCACAACAAGCGGTACCTGGCCAAGCTGGCCTTCGAAGCGGAGCCGGCGGCGAACGTGAGCCTGCCCATGCGCCTGTACCTGGGCCCGAACCACTACAATACGCTGCGCCGCACGGGGATCCCGCAGTTCGATCGCATCATCGACCTGGGCTGGGGCATCTTCGGGTGGATGAACCGCTTCCTGGTGATCCCCATCTTCAATTTCCTCGGGCGCTTCCACCTGAGCTACGGGATCATCATCCTGGTGCTCACCATCGCCATCAAGCTGCTGCTCATGCCGCTCACCTACCGCAACCAGCGGAGCAGCGCGCGCATGAAGGCCCTGCGCCCGGAAATGGACGCGATCAACGAGAAGTTCAAGGACGGCGACCCGCTGAAGAAGCAACAGGCCACGATGGACCTGTACCGCAAGGCCGGCGTGAACCCCGCCGCAGGCTGCGTGCCCATGCTGATCCAACTGCCCGTGCTGTACGCCATGTTCCGCTTCTTCCCGGCCAGCATCGAACTGCGCCAGCAGAAGTTCCTGTGGGCCGATGACCTGAGCAGTTTCGACAGCGTGCTGCAACTGCCCTTCACCATACCCGCCTATGGCGATCACGTGAGCCTGTTCACCCTGCTCATGTGCATCAGCACCATCGTGTACTCGGTGATCAACCAGAAACAGATGCCGGCGCAGCAGGGCATGCCCAGCATGAAGCTCATGATCTACCTCTTCCCGATCATGATGCTCTTCTTCATGAACAACTTCAGTGCGGGCCTCAGCTACTACTACCTGCTGGCCAACCTGATCAGCATCCTGCAAATGACCG
>CAZFAW010000343.1:0-3375 GCA_964517015.1 uncultured Chryseobacterium sp. | reverse complement strand
CAAACTGATGCTCAGCAAGGAGTACGGCAACAGCGGCGAGGTGTTCAACACCGTGCTGGAGCTGGGCAGCCATATCGCGGCCGGCACCTACCAGGTGAACATCTCCGTGAACGGCAAGACCACCACGCAGCGCCTCAGCGTGCAGTAAGGTCAAGCCACCGAACAATGCGAGAAGGGCCGCCCACTGGGCGGCCCTTCCTGCTTCGTTGTTGTACGCCGGGTCAGTAAGTGGTTGTTGCGTTCAGTTTGCCTTCCACATACTTCTCCTCCTGGATCAATTTCCCATCCTCGCCGAACGTGGACCAGGTTCCGATCCGCTTGCTGTCCATGCTGCCCGGATCGTACTGGGCCCGACCGGAAACGTGGACCTGCCCGTTCGCGTGGTATTCGTGCTGCTCGAAGATCATGTGCTTTTTATCCACCAGATGCAGAGTGCTCAGGGGCGTGCCGTTCTCGGCGAACAGGTCCATGACGGTGTAGTACGGTTCGGAGCGGTCCTTTTCCTCCCGGTAACGCATTTGACCGGAGGGATAGTAGTCGGCGTATTCCAGGGAAGCACCATCCACGTACAGCGCTTCGCTTCTCAACCGACCGTTGCCATGAAAGGACTTGAGCACGCACTTCCGGTCGTCCAGGCGCTTGAACGCCCGTTCCAGCGCGCCGGACCGGAAGTAGTTCTTGAACAGGATCAGATGGCCATTGTCGTAATAGCCCCGGTGCTTCAGCGCTCCTTCCGGCCAGCGATCCTCCACCCAGCCGATGCAGGGGTATCCGTTGCAGGTACGCACACTATCCCCACCGATCATGGCCAGGAACCGGTCGTACACGGCGAGTCCGTTGTCTTCGTCGGCGGACCCTTCGCGTTCGCCCACCGCAGGCACCATGGCCGCCAGGTCGGGCGAGGTTTGGGCGGTCGCAGGGACCATGAACGGGAACAGCACGCACAGCAAGGGAAGGGGGCGTCGGCCAAGCATGTTCCTGCATACGTTCCGCGGTCGAAAAAGATCCCGCTCCACCTGTATCATTGTGGCCGGGACCAACGGCCACAGCGCCCGATCATGCGTGCATCCTTCTACCAAGCGATGGTCTTCGCGATCCTGGCGACAGGGTGCGCGCAGGAAGGCGGTATCCGGGAAGCCGATGCCCCTGCAGTGCGTGCAGAGGGAACGGAGGTCCGGCTCGTTCCGATCGAAAGACCCGATGCTCCGGTCGGTGCGCACCTCGCGCTCGAATTGATGCCGGACCATGCCCGGAACAAGGTGCGCGTGGAGTGGGATGCGGCCGGATTTGAAGGCGGTACGTCTTCCGCGCAGATGGAACCCGAACGTGTGCTCCACGTGCTGAACGGGGCCCCTCCGATGCAGCTCACCGGTACGGAACGCCTGATGCCCGCACGGCCCGGGAGGAACGTCCTGTTCAGTTGCGTTCGGTCCGCGGAAGGCCCGGTGTTCACGGAACCGGGCACCTTCGTGCTTACGGAATTCACCATGCGCGGTGCCGATGCCCTTGGCGAGCTGGACCTGGCGACAACCCCTTGCCTGTTCATGCTCTCCCCACCGGGCACGGGAACGGTGAACCCCCCCCCCCTGTTGGACATCCTGGCCGTGAATTGTACCCTTGCCCCGAACGCCTATCTGGTCCGGGCAACCATCGATGGCAAGGTCTTCATGATCGACTCGGCCCGCCCCTTCAAGATCGAGGGGCTGGCACGCGGGAACCATTCCGTTCAATTGGAACTGCTCCAACCGGACGGTCTTGCCGTGCCTGGCCCGTACACGGCCACGGGCGTGCGCTCCTTCACGTTCTGACCCTCCAGGAGGCCCTTGGCAGCCAGCAGACCGGGCTCCGGGCGTCTGATGTGTTACGGGCTGTTGAAAACTTATCAACAACCTCCTGTTGCTTCACAAACTTTCACCTTCTAGTTTGGACGCCGACTTGGAGGATCCACCCAACCGCCCGGTCACTAACCCGAAAACCAAAACCCTGTATCATGAGACGAACGTCACGCTCGATCATTTGTAGCCTGGCCGTGCTGGCTGCCGTTCTCGGCGGCACTCGCACATTGGCGCAGTGCGACAATACCTCGAACTACGGTTCCTACGGTAGCACAAGCACGGGTGCTCCAGGAACCAGTTCAACCGTTACTTGCCAGTACGCCGGGGAATACCATCCCTTGAGCGGTGTGGTGAGCGGGTACGCCTACCGCACGACCAGCACGATCGCGACGGATTACATCACCGTGCGTTCGGGCAGTTCATCCGGCCCCGTGGTGGCATCCGGTGTTCAGCCGTTGTATTGGCAGGCGAATTCCGCCGGTACGTACTACGTGCATACGAACTTGAGCGCCGCCTGCGGCATCGCCACAGTCTGCCGGAACGTTACCGATCTGTTCATCGGACCTGCCTGCACGAACAGCAGTGCCTGGGGCAGTGGCGTTGCGCCGGCCGGGGGCTCGAACGTGAACCTCAGCCCCACTTGCTCCTATGCCGGTGAATACGGTACGGTGACAGGCGGTGTGGCCGGTCAGGAATACACGGCGAACACCACCGGTGGCTCGCCCACGGATTACCTCTCGATCCACATGGGCACTTACAACGGGCCCGTGATCGCAGCTGGTACCCAACCCGTGACCTTCACCCTGCCGAGCGCCGGGAATTTCTACGTGCACATCAACACGAACAGTTCGTGCGGCACGGCAAGCGTCTGCCACACCATCAACATCGCGGCCACTGCGCCGCCGGGTTGTGTGAACGGGAGCTTCTACGATCAATTCAACGCACCGGCCATCGGTTCCAGCTACACCACCTTCTGCAACTTCGGTGGGGAGTACAACCAGATGGACGCTGCCGTTGCCGGAACGGGCTATACCGTGTCCAGCAGCATCGCCACCGACTACATCACGGTACACCAGGGCACCACCAACGGACCGGTGGTGGCCATCGGCGTGCAACCGGTCTCCTTCACGGCCGGGGTAGCCGGCACGTACTTCATCGACGTGAACCCCAGCAGTGCTTGCGGATCCGAAATCGCCTGCCGCGACGTGACGGTCCTTGCCACCTTGACCTGCAACTACCCCTCGAACTGGAATACCTGGGCGATGCCCACCGTGGGCAACATCGTTACGCACACCTGCGAAGTGGATGGCTACTACAGCACGTACACGGGCGGTGTAGCCGGCGTAGTGTACCAGATCACCGATAACGCGGGCCTGTACTATACGGTGCGCATGGGCACGCCTGGCGGTCCCGTGATCGCCTCCGGCCAGTCGGGCCTGTACTTCACCGCTCCTGTAAGCGGCAACTACTACCTGCACCTCTCCACGAGCACCGCATGCCCGGCCAGCGCGTTCATCTGCCGCACCGTGAGCATCGAAGC
>CAZFAW010000342.1:1747-3380 GCA_964517015.1 uncultured Chryseobacterium sp. | reverse complement strand
GCTGATCCCCCCGATCGCGGTATTCCGGAACGCCCTGGCCCACGGCATCTTTGCCGATCGAATGAAGACATACTACCTCGCTCTCCTCCTTCCGTTCCTTGCCGCCTGCTCAACAGGCGGGCCCAACGACAGGGCCAACGCCGATACGGTCGGCACCGACACTGCTTCCACTACCGGCAACGTGGTGAACGTATACAGCCACCGGCACTACGATACGGACCGGCAGCTGTTCGAGTCGTTCACCCAGCGCACGGGCATCGAGGTGCGGGTGATCCTTGCGGATGACGACGAAGTGCTCGCTCGCATGGAGCAGGAAGGGGCCAACAGCCCGTGCGATGTGCTGATCACCAGCGATGCCGGCCGTCTGGGCCTGGCAAAGAAGCGCGGATTGTTGCAACCGATCGAAAGCCAGGTGCTCACCGCCAACGTGCCCGCGCACCTGCGCGACCCCGATGGCCAGTGGTTCGGTCTCACGGTCCGCGCACGCGTGCTCGCCTACGACCGCACGAAGGTGGACCCGTCCGACCTGAAGACCTACGACGACCTGATGCTGCCGCGCTGGAAAGGCAAGGTGCTCGTGCGCCCGTCGGAAAGCACCTACAACCAGAGCCTGCTTGCGGCCATGATCGCCAACACGGGCGAACAGCATGCACTGGCGTGGGCCATGGGCCTGGTGCGCAACTTCGCCCGCGAGCCCAAGGGGAACGATACCGACCAACTTCTGGCCATCGGCGAGGGCCTCGGCGAAGTGGCCATCAGCAACAGCTATTACATCGCGCGGCTCATGCGCAGCGACGATCCCGCGAAGCAGAAGGCCAAAGCCGCGATCGGGGTGGCGTTCCCCGACATGAACGGGCACGGCACGCACATCAACATCAGCGGCGCGGGCGTGGCCCGCAACGCGAAGCACCGCGCCAACGCGATCCAATTGATCGAGTTCCTGAGCGGCGACGACGCACAACGGCTCTTCGCCGAGGGCAACAACGAGTTCCCCGTGAAGAAGGGCGTGCCACTGGCCGGCGTACTGCAGCAGTTCGGAACGTTCACCCCGGACACGTTGAACCTGGCCGCCCTCGCGGAGAACAACGCGGCCGCCGTGAAGCTCTTCGACCAGGCCGGCTGGCGTTGAACCGATCCGCATGAAGGGGAACCGCACCCGTACGGTGAGCGAACGCGCATGGCCGGTGGGGCTGGCGGTGGTGATCTGCCTGCCATTGCTGGTGGTGATCACCGGCCCTCTGCACGCACCGGCACCCGAATGGGCGCATGTCGCTCGATCGATCCTTCCCCCGCACCTGCTGGAGACCATCGGGCTCCTTGCGGGCACGCTCTCCGTGGCGTTGGTGCTCGGTACATCCACGGCGTGGTTGATCGCCATGTTCGATTTCCCCTTGCGCAATGTGTTGCGGTGGGCACTGATCCTGCCGCTCGCCTGCCCCACCTACATCAGTGCGTTCGTGTATGCCGCCCTGATCGGGCCCACTGGCAGCGTGAGCGTGCGGCTCCACCATCACCTGGGTTGGCGACCGGACATCATGGACCTTCCCGGGTTGTGCCTGGTGCTGGCGGTGGTGCTGTTCCCGTACGTACACCTGCCCGCACGCGCCGCGTTCGCCGCGGGCATGAGCCGGCA
>CAZFAW010000342.1:0-1647 GCA_964517015.1 uncultured Chryseobacterium sp. | reverse complement strand
CGGGGCGCCTCGCAGGCGGTGGACCGATCGCCGGTGCGGCGCGAACGGCTGAGCGGCGCAAAGGCCTGGCTCGCTGCGGGGTGGTGCGTCGGGGTCGTGCTCATCGGAGCGCTGATCCCGTATGCGAAGCTGGTTTCGGATGCATGGTACGTGTGGCCGCAGGCCCGGCTGGCAGAACTCGGTGCGGCCGTGCTGCGCACACTGGGTGTGGCGAACCTCGCGGCAGGGAGCACCCTGCTGCTCGCCTTGCTCTTCCTCTTCGCCCAGCGGCACCGGCTTTCGCCCGCCTGGCTGGTACGCGCGGCCAACCTTGGGTACGTGGTACCCGGCGCGGTGATCGCCACGGGGGTCATGACGGCCGCGGGCGCCATGGATCGCATCACGATCCTGCCGTTCCCCCTGATCGGAGGGATCGGTCTGCTGGTCTATGCGTTCGCGGTGCGGTTCCTGGCCGTGGCGGGGCAGCCCTTGAACGGTGCCATCCGACAGCAGAGCACTTCGCTGGATGATGCCGCGCGCATGCTGGGCGCCACCCGCTGGCAGACCTTCCGGCGCGTGAACCTTCCCCTGATCCGACCGGCCTTGCTTGCCGCCGCCATGCTGGTGGCCATCGATGTGGTGAAAGAGCTCCCCCTCACCCTGATCCTGCGCCCGTTCGATTTCCAGACCCTCAGCACGAACGCCTTCGAACTGGCGCGCATCGAACAGCTGCGCGAAGCCTCGCTCCCGGCGCTGTTGATCGTACTTTGCGCCATGGCTCCCGTGCTGCTGTTGGATCGGATCGCGGCGCGGGGCGAGTGATGGCGACCGGTTTCCTCTCCGTTCACGACCTGTATTTCGGCCACGACCCCGGTCGGCAGGTGCTCCGTGGCACCGGGTTCGACCTGGCCAAAGGGGCCACGCTGGTGGTGGTGGGCCCGAGCGGATGCGGAAAGACCACGTTGCTGCGCTGCATCGCCGGCTTGGAACGCCCCATGCGCGGCGAAGTGCGACTGGACGGCCGCGCGCTTTCCGCGCCCGGCACCTTCGTCAGACCGGAACAACGCAGCATCGGGTTCGTGTTCCAGGGGCTGGCCCTGTTCCCCCACCTCACCGTACGCGACAATGTGGGCTTCGGGCTGAACGGCATCGCTACGGAGGAAAAGCGCCGGCGTGTGGACGATGAACTCGATGGCGTGGGCCTGCTGGACCTCGCCGCGCGCTACCCGCACCAATTGAGCGGCGGCCAGCAGCAGCGGGTCGCCATCGCGCGTGCGCTCATCCTTCGGCCCAAGCTCATGCTCATGGACGAGCCCTTCAGCGATCTGGACACGCGCACCCGTGCCGAGGTGCGGTCCGAGGTCATGCGCATCCTGCGTGCACACGGCATCACCACGATCCTGGTCACCCACGACCGCGAGGACGCCTGGCACACGGCGGACCGCATCGCCGAGATGGACCAAGGGCGCATCGTGCGCGAGGAGAACGCCTCGGTGTTCCGCGCGATCTGGAGCGACCACCCCTTCGAAGCCTGAGGCACATGGACGGATCGGATCGCCTGGAACGGCTGCGCGCCCTTTTGAAGGAGGAACCGCGCGATGTGTTCCTGCACTATGCCATCGCATTGGAACTGAGATCGCGCCACGACCTTCCCGCCGCGATGATGCA
>CAZFAW010000341.1:0-3403 GCA_964517015.1 uncultured Chryseobacterium sp. | reverse complement strand
CGCCCGATCAAGGTGCACGGATGGGTCTACAGCCTGAGCGACGGCTTGATCAAGGACCTGGGGGTGACCCGCGACCGCTACGTGCCCGAGGAAGGCGGGGTCGATGTGGGCAGGTAACTTCGCCGCCACGTACGGACCGCGCGCCGCGTGAACCGGTGGGCATGAGCCCGGCCGGGCACCGGCGCATGTCCGCCATACCACATGAGCGCCACCGTTCCCATTCCCCAGAACGAACCCGTTCTCTCCTACGCTCCCGGCAGCCGAGAGCGCGAATTGCTGCAAGCCGAGATCGACCGCCGCCTGCGCACCCGCATCGACGCACCGATGTGGATCGCGGGGCACGCGATCGAGACCAAGGACCTGCGGCGCATGGGCCCGCCGCACAAGCACGCGCACAACCTGGGCAGTGCGCACTTCGGCGAAGCCAAGCACGTGCGCGCCGCGATCGACGCGGCGTTGAAGGCCAAACGCGACTGGGAGCACCTGCCCTTCGAGGACCGCGCGGCCATCTTCCTCAAGGCCGCCGACCTGATCAGCGGCCCCTACAGGTGGGCCATCAATGCGGCCACCATGCTGGGCCAGGGCAAGAACTGCTACCAGGCCGAGATCGACAGCGCGTGCGAATTCGCGGATTTCCTGCGCTTCAACGTGCACTATGCCGAGCGGATCATGCGCGACCAGCCCATCAATTCGCCGGGCATCTGGAACCGTGTGGAATACCGGGCGCTGGAGGGTTTCGTCTTCGCCCTCACCCCTTTCAACTTCACCGCCATCGCGGGCAACCTGCCCAGCAGTTGCGCCCTGATGGGCAACACCGTGGTGTGGAAATGCGCCGACGCGCAGGTCTATTCCGCCGAAGTGATCATGGAGATCTTCCGCATGGCAGGCCTGCCCGCCGGGGTGATCAACCTGATCCACGTGGACGGCGCCACCGTGGGCGACGTGGTGTTCAAGCACAAGGACTTCGCCGGCATCCATTTCACCGGCAGCACCAAGGTGTTCCGCCACATCTGGCAGACCATCGGCACCAACCTGCCGCTCTTCCGCAGCTACCCGCGCATCGTGGGCGAGACCGGCGGGAAGGATTTCGTGATCGCGCACGAAAGCGCGGACCCCAAGGTGGTGGCCACCGCGCTGGCCCGCGGCGCCTTCGAATACCAGGGACAGAAATGCAGCGCGGCCTCCCGAGCCTACATCCCCGAAAGCCTCTGGCCCGCAGTGAAGAAGGAACTGCTGGCCCAGGTGGGCAGCTTCAACATGGGCGACCCGCGCGACTTCAAGAACTTCATCGGGGCGGTGATCGATGAGCGCGCCTTCACCAAGATCACGGGCTACATCGATGCCCTGAAGAAGGACCGGCAGAACATCCGGATCATCGCGGGGGGTGCGTACGATGGCAGGACAGGCTGGTTCATCGAACCCACGATCGCGGTGACCAAGGATCCCCGGAGCACCACCATGTGCGAGGAGATCTTCGGACCGGTGCTCACCGTCTACGTGTACGCCTCGAACCGCTGGATGGACACGTTGAAGCTGGTGGACGGTACCGGCGAGTACGCCCTGACGGGCGCGGTGATCGCACAGGACCGCCAGGCGATCGTGCAGGCTTCCCACGTCCTGCGCCACGCCGCGGGGAACTTCTACATCAACGACAAACCCACCGGGGCCGTGGTGGGCCAGCAGCCGTTCGGCGGTGCCCGTGGCAGCGGCACCAACGACAAGGCCGGCAGCTACCTGAACCTGGTGCGCTGGACCAGCGCCCGCACGATCAAGGAGAACTTCCTGCCACCCAGCGATTACCGGTACCCGTTCCTGGGCTGAAACCGGGTGAACGATCGATCGTTCATTTCGTGCATGGGCCCCTGCACAGGGTGCGCACGTACCGCCCCACCTTCACCCCGTGAAGAAGCGCCTGCTGCGGTACGTGCCCGACTTCCTGCGCAACCGGTACGGTGCCAGCGCCCTTGTGCTGCTGGGCTGGATCGCGTTCGTGGACGACTATGATCTCTATACCACCTTCAAACTGCGACGCGAGCTGGGCCGCATGCGCACGCAGCACGAATGGTACGCCCAGGAGATCGGCACATGCAAGGAGCAATTGCGCGAATTGAACAGCAACACCGCACTGCTGGAGAAATTCGCCCGTGAACGCTACCTGATGAAGCGCGATAACGAGGAGATCTTCGTGCTGGTGGCCGAGAAGTGAACCGCCGGAGTCAGAGCACGCCCTTCAGGTCGTTGATCAACTGCTGCGTGCGCAGTTCGCGGCCTTCGCCCGTCAAGTGGTACTTCGAGTCGAAGAAGAGCGTATCGGGATAGACGTAGCGTCCCGGTTCGCCCACCACGGTGATGTGCTGTCGACGCAGGTCGCGCGCCAAACCCGCGTCGATGCTTGCCTTTGCCGAGCTGCGCGCCTGGCATGGCCAGGCCAGTAGCACGCGGGCACCCACCTCCGCCGCGCGGTGCTCCAATGCCGCGGTGATGTCCCAGAACAGGGGATCCACCCGAATGCTGTCCGCTGCCATGGGGGCAGGATCAGGAACCCCGGGAGCAGGAACGTGGAGGTGCGCGACCAGATCGCCGCGTTCGTTGAATCCGTTCGCGCGGTAGACCGGATCCTGCTTGTACTGTTTGGGTGAGAGCACCGACCACACGGCCAGTTGCAGCTTTCGCACGGCGAACGTGAGCGCGACCCGCGGTCGTTCACCCGGGGGCACGTACCGCCAGGCGGCCGGATAGCGCTCCAATGCGCTGTACAGGATGTCCTGGGTCTTGTCGGGCGCTTGGAACTGGGAATGCTCAGGGATCACCAGCAGCACATCGCCCCGGCCCAATTCGTCGATCACTTCATTGGCCATGAAGCGGTAGCCCAGGCTGGCATGGAGCGCCATGTTGGCCACGGGCATGTCGAAGGCACGCTCCAATCGCTCACTGTCGATCCCGAAGGCCGCATTGGACCCCCCGATGATCACCAGTCGGGGCGGTGCCAGGTTGCTCAACCGTTCGTGCTTGGTACGCAAAGCCGCCATGTAGTCCACCACCCCGAACGAAGGGCCCGCGAGCGCCGCCACCAGCAGCACCAGGGACACCACGGCTGCGAAAAGAACGGCGCGCCGGGCGAATGAGGTCAGGGCGGCGCGCATGGATCAGAACTGGAAATAGATGAACTCGTTCGGGGCCTCGAGGTCCAATTTCACCAGCACCACCAAGGTGATGGTCAGGTATATCGCCCACCGCACGGGCACCGGGGCGTTGAGGTGCTCCAGAGGATGCTGCTTCCTACGCCGCACCCACTCCACCAACAGGAGCACGGCGATCAACGCCGCTTGCGGCCGCAGGCCCCAGACCAGCGCGGCGCCCGGGCTGCGGCCCAGGTTCGCGAACATGGACCCCAGGTAATCGA
>CAZFAW010000340.1:1673-3407 GCA_964517015.1 uncultured Chryseobacterium sp. | reverse complement strand
GCCAGCGGGAACGATCCGGACGTGGGCGTGGTCGAAGGCATGCTGAACTCGTTCACGGACGCACCCGGCACGGTCTACTACGACCTTGACAGCATGCCGCAGGTGGTTTCCGGCAGCAAGCTGAAGGAGGAATTGCGCGAGATCAACCTGGCCGGCGGTTTCGAGTATTGGTACGCCCAGCAATTCGCTTTCCGCGCAGGGTATTTCTGGGAGCACAAGACCAAGGGCGCACGGCAGTACGCCACCCTTGGCCTGGGCGTACGGTTCAGCATCTTCCAGATCGACCTGAGCTACCTGATCGCCAACACGCAGCGCAGCCCGCTGGCCAATACGCTCCGCTTCAGCCTGGGCTTCAAGTTCAACAACGACACCAAGAAGAAGGAGACCCTGGAATGACCTTCCGGGTGGGCCTCGGGTACGATGCGCACCGCCTGGTGGAAGGGCGGGAACTCTGGCTCGGCGGGGTCCGGATCGATCACGAAAAGGGGGCCTTGGGGCACAGCGATGCCGATGTGCTCGTACATGCCCTCTGCGATGCGCTGCTGGGTGCGGCGGCATTGGGCGATATCGGCCAGCATTTCCCAGACACCGACGCCGCTTGGAAAGGTGCGGATAGCAAGGTGTTGTTGAAGCACGTGGTGGACCTTCTGGCCCGCCACGGCTGGCAGGTGGGCAACGTGGACGCTACGCTCGCCCTGGAACGGCCGAAGGTGAAACCCCACATCGCAGCCATGCGGTCAGCGCTGGCACCGGTGTTGGGCGTGGATCCGGCTGCGGTGGGCATCAAAGCCACCACGAACGAAGGAATGGGCTTCGTGGGCCGGGAAGAGGGGGTGTGTGCCTGGGCGGTCGCCCTGGTCCAACGCGGTTAATCGTCGCCGTCGTCGGGCGGCAGCTCCGTGAACGATGCGTGCCCTTGTTCGTCCTCGAAATAGAACACGCGCAGTTGCGCGGTGTCCCGGAGCAGGTCGATCCGGCCGATCTCCACACGGCTCACCTTGATGCCCAGCCGGTCGCCCAGGTCCTGCCAGAGTTTCTCCTTGTTCTCCGGCTTGATCAGGTCGATCCGCTCATAGATGATGTTCTTCATGGCCTCGTGCCGCGTGAGCCAGAGCTGTTCAAGGGCGTAGGTAAGCAGCAGGATCATGCCGTCGGTGAACACGAGCTCGGCGATGGAGATCTTCTTGCTCACCAGTGCATTGATCACCGCCAGGGCGATCACGGCGAAGAGGTAGGTCATGTCCTTCACCGAAAGTTGCTCGGTCCTGTAACGCAGCACGCTGAAGATCGCGAACAGTCCGAAGGCGAAGCCCGTGCTCAGCTTCACGTTGTTCAGCAGCACGCACAGGAAAAAGATCAGGATGTTGAAGAGGAAGTAGGTGAAGAGGTAGTCCTTCTTCCGGTGCATCCGGTAATAGATCAGCCGGATCAGGATGAAGAGCACCACCACATCGATGGCGAATTTGAAGAGCAGCTCCCACAGGTCCTCGTGGAAGAGCTTCATGCCGAAGATCCGGATGTCCATTGCTAGCCGCTGATCGCTTGGGCCGCGGGTTGCAGCCGGGCCAATTTTAACAGAGTTTCCTTGAACGCGTTGTATTTCATTCCGGGCACCAGCTTCCACATGCCCACGCAATACTTGCTCATACCGCTGGGGCGCTGGCCCATGGACTTCATGAAGCCGATGAACGGCGATGCCGCATCGCCCTGTTCCTGCTTCAGTTCGGCGATGCA
>CAZFAW010000340.1:0-1573 GCA_964517015.1 uncultured Chryseobacterium sp. | reverse complement strand
AGCCGATGAACGGCGATGCCGCATCGCCCTGTTCCTGCTTCAGTTCGGCGATGCACGCGGGGCCGAGCGCGGTGCGCGCACCCTCGCGCTCGAACGTGAGGCCCAGGTCGATCGTCAGGCGTTCGGGCCGCACGCGGTGCACGAAGGTGAGGCGCGTGAAGCGGTTCCAGAGTTGCGCCAGGTGCGGGGCATTCACGCCGGTGACGCCTTGCACGAACTTCATGTGTTCGGTGGGCATCACCAGGGGGATGCCTTCCACCCGGATGCGCGATTTATTCGTGCGTCCGCGCCCCGTTTTCCGCTTCACCTCGAGGAAGAACAGGTCGCTGCCGACGTACTCGCGGTAGCGCACCTTGCTGCGGAAGGTGCGCCCGTTGTGGTGGTCGTGGAAGTAGCGAAGATCGGACGTGTCGTAGTACAGCGTGCGGTACTCGACACCGCGCACCCCGTTCACCTCCAGCAACCGGTACGCATCGCGCATCTCCTCCAGCAGCGCGGTCAGCAAGCCCTCGCCGAACACGTACTTGGTATCGGTGCGGTCCAGCAGCTTCACACGGTCCATCTCCTGCAAGGTGATGGGCTCGAAGGCCTGCAGGGCGCGGGTGTAGCGTTCCACGGAACAGCGGGGGAAAGGGCGGCAAATCTAGCGAGACGGGCGTGGTGGGACCGGTGATCGCGCTGGCGCAACAGCGCGCGATCCACCGCGTTACCTTCGGCGCCCTCCACACGCATGGCCCGCCAGCGCACCGTCCGCATCCTGATCGTCGAACACCCGTCGTGGCGTTCGCTGCCCAAGGAGGACCGGGACCTGTTGAAGGCCGCCCTCGCCGCTGCGCGCAAGGCCTATGCGCCGTACTCCCGTTTCCGGGTGGGCGCAGCGCTTCTGCTGGACGAACGGATCGTGGTGACCGGCAGCAACCAGGAGAACGCCTCGTACCCTGCCGGGTGCTGCGCGGAACGCACCGCGCTCCACGCTGCCATGGCCCAGCATCCCAAGGCCTATGTCGACGCGATCGCCGTGGTGGTACCCAAGGTGCGCCGCGGCGAACCGGTGACCCCCTGCGGTATTTGCCGACAGGCCTTGATCGAGCAGGAGCATCGGCAGGGGGGGCACATGCGGATCCTATTGGGCATGGTGAACGGCGCCGTGCACGAGATCCCCAGTGCCGAGAGCCTGCTGCCCCTGTCCTTCACCCCGTCCATGCTGAAGGGGGGCGGACGTAAGCGCACCTAGCGGCATCCTAAGCGTCCGCACGGGTATCTTTGGCCAGCGCCCTGTGCGCGAATTCCGCATGACCACAAGAACGGCTTCCAGCAAGCTGGCCTCGAACGGGAAACCCGGCGCAGCCCCCGTGTTCGCAAAGGAAACCTACCTGCGCTGGTTCAAGGACATGCTGCTCATGCGGCGGTTCGAGGAGAAGACCGGCCAGCTCTACACCATGCAGAAGTTCGGCGGGTTCTGCCACCTCTACATCGGACAGGAGGCGATCCTCGCAGGCATGATCACCGCCATCGGCAAGAACGATCGCATCATCACGGGCTATCGCGATCATGCCCACCCCCTGGTGCTCGG
>CAZFAW010000339.1:0-3408 GCA_964517015.1 uncultured Chryseobacterium sp. | reverse complement strand
CCCGTCCGTGGGCGCCTGCAACCGGTAGTAGTCGAAGTTGTCATCGTAGTTGAATTCCACGTGACCATCGTAGTCCGGCCCAGCCGTGGTGACAATGGCCGCTCCGGTGCCTTGGTTCGGTTCGGCATCCGCCCCGTACAAGGGCGATTGAACATCGTACGTGAGGGAGTAGTTGGTGCAGACCGTTCCACCCGGATTCGGAATGCTGATGTAATAAACCCCCAAGCCCGCACAGGTGAACAGAAAGGTGTTGTTGGTAGGAACGTTGTTCGCGCCGGCGGTGGCGGTGAAGGTCTCGAGGATCGTATTCGCGCTGTTGCGGAGCACCACGGAAACGTTCAGGTTGGAAACGCCGCTGTTGCTCATCGCGGTCTGGATGCGCAACTGGCCGTGCTGTATCGGCGTGAACGAGAAGTAGTCCGTGGTGGTGTTGGTGGGTGAGCACGCCCCGATGGATCCGGCCATCGGAGTGTTGTAGCTCATTGCTGTGGCGGAACCGGTATTGTCGTTCGGCTCCATTTCCGTTTGGGCCCATGCGCCCAAAGGGGCCAGCATGGCTGCTGCGCGGAGGAGCAAGCGTGAAAAGGGTCTCATGGGAACTGGGGGTTGTGTGTGGGTGCGGATCGTTGGTTCGTGCTCGTTCATCGGCGGTCCCCCCGGGATGTGAACAGCCTTCGTGCATTTTTTATCCGAACCTGGATCGTTCACGTTCCAGCATCCCTTCCGATGTATGCGGTGGAAGCTCCCCTCCCTTGGACCCTACTGCCCTTTCGCCGTATCATCGTGATCCGCAGCACTTCCGGAGCTGTGGCTCTCCCGGTGGAAGTCGCCTCCACGGATATCACCGCGCATCCCCAGTGGTTGCAGGGCCTGCGTCGCAACGATCCGGCCACGGTGCGGGCATTGTATGCCAGGCACTATCCAACCATCCGCCGGTATGTGCTGCAGAACAGCGGCACACGCACCGATGCCCAGGACATGTTCCAGGAAGCCATGGCGGTGTTGTGGTTGAGCGTGACGGAGGGAAGGATGGTGCCCGATCCCGATCCCGGCGGTTTCCTCTACCGGGTGGCCCGAAACAAATGGCTGGACGTGGTCCGGTCCGCTGCGCACAAGCATATGAAAGTGGTGCATGAGGGTACCGGGACCGATCGCGAGGCCGGCGTTCCGGACGATATCGAGGAGCGCATGGCGCGGCTGCGGAACGTGTATGCCCGCCTGGACGATAAGTGCCGCACGGTGCTCGATCGCTTCTACTTCGAGCGGAAGGACCTGGCGGCCATCGCCAGGGAATTGGGGGTCGAGGAGGAGAGCATTCGAACGATCAAATACCGCTGCATGATGAAGTTGCGCGCCTTCCGCGACCACATCAGTGGTGCAGATGATGGAACACCATGAGCGGAACACTGGACCGGTCGACCTTCGAGGCCATCGACGCGTACGTGCTCGATCGGATGGGCGTGGAGGAACGTGCTGCGTTCGAAACGCGCATGCGCAACGATCCCGGCCTGGCGCAGGAGGTCGATCGCCAACGGGAGCACATCCATGCGATCGAACTCGCAGGCATCCGACGCACCATACAGGGCATTGCGGCCGAGCACGGGAGCACCGACCGGAGCACCTCCGGAATGGCCCCGGTCTGGCGCTATGCGGCTGTGGTGGCCGCGTTGGTCACATTGGCCGCAGGGTTGGTCTGGTGGTCCACCCGCCCGACCGGGAACGAACAGCTCTTCGCCGAATACTACCAGGCGGACCCCGGACTTCCGGTCACCATGGGAGCCACGGGCGATCCCGGGTTCGCGAACGCCATGGTACTGTACAAGGAGGGGCGCTACTCCGAAGCGCGCGAGGCGTTCTCGCACGCCCTTGACCACGAACCATCGAACGATACGTTGCGCTACTACATCGCCAGCAGTTGGTTGGCGGAGGGCGATGCACGATCGGCCATACCCCTGTTCGGTTCCCTTTCGAACGAAACGGGTTCTGCGTTCCACGACCGGGCGCAGTGGTTCCTGTTGCTTGCCTACATCAAGGCCGGCGAGATCGAGAAGGCCAGGGCGGTGGGATCGGAACACCATCCGGTGTACGGCGAACGGGTGCGTGCGCTGAAAGCACGACTCTGACCATGGCACGAGCGCTCTTCGGCCTCCTGGCCCTTGTCCTGACGGTCCCAGCGGCCGGGCAGGATGTGGCGCGGGTTGCGGCACGGCATGCACGCATCGAAGCGCTCTATGCCAAGGACGACCTGGCCGGCGTGATCCGGGAGGTCGAACTGCAGGTGAAGGAGGTCAAGGGGACGATCTACGCGGACTCGCTCCACCGCTACCTCTACAAATACGGTCGGGCCTGCCGGAAGCTCAGGGGTGTTGCCGAAGGGATCGCGGGCGCCGAACGCATCCATGCCTTGGTGAAGGAACGGCACAACGCGGCCCATGAGATCGACGCGCTCTTCGACCTGAGTTGGATCTACTACGAGGCGGGCGAAATGAAACAATGCGCCCGTGTGGACTCGATGGCCGTTGTGGTGGCCGATGGCGACCCGTCCATCCCGTTCACCCAGCGTGGCAGGGCACGCCAGTACCTTTCCTTCGATCATGGTGTGATCGGGGATCATCGCGCTTCGGCGAAATGGGCCTTGGAGGCCATCGCACAATACGAACAGGCCGATACCGTCGAACCGGCGCAGCTGGCCGAAGCGCACACGGCGGTGGGTTCGGCCTACTGGCACCTGGGCCGGATCCGCGATGCGGAAGCATATTACCTCAAGGCCCTGGCCATTCTGGGCGATCGACAGGAGGAACCGATCCTCGTGCGGAAGGTGAGCACCTACGGCAACCTCGGTGTGCTCTGGCAAAACGCCGGCGACCTGGCGCGTGCCCGTGGGTTCTATGAGACCAGTCTCCGCCTCAGTGATCGCGTGATCGCCACGACCACCGATCCGTTCGTACGGGACGAAGCCATCGTGAACCGGTCGCGTACCTACCTCAACATCGCCACGATCTACCATCAACTGGGCGATCACGGCCGGGCGCGCGAGTTGCTCGGTCTGGCGTACCGCGATCGCAGCGGAGTGCTCCAGCCGGACGATCCGCAATTGCTGGTGGTGCAGGACCGACTGGCGGACGTTGAATTGAGCGCCGGCGATCTGGACAAGGCCGCCACGCTCACGAGCACGTACCTGAACGCATGCGAACGCAAATTCGGGCGGCGGAGCGAAGAGTACGTGCGGGCCGCATCCAAGTTGGGCGACATCGCCGAGCGGAAGGGTGAGCTTGCCAGGGCGGATTCATTGTTCACCCTGAGCATCGCAGCCGGCACCTCCGGTGGCGATGCTTCGACGGACATGATCCTCGCCCAAACGCTTCTGGGAAGGGCGCGCCTGCACACGCGTGCCCGGCGTTCCGCAGC
>CAZFAW010000338.1:0-3410 GCA_964517015.1 uncultured Chryseobacterium sp. | reverse complement strand
GCGGGCGCGGGATCTCCGCAGCGACCTTCCGGAAACCCTGCACGAACTCGTTCTCTTCGATCGCGTTCATGGGGCTGCCGTGGCCCAGGAAAAGCACGGGCATGCGTTCGGACCGCGGGAGCGGGTCGGTCAGGTCGGTCAGTCCGCTGATCTTCATGGCTGCTCCCGCAAAAGGTAGCGCCGCCAGCCCGGCGAGGAATCGCT
This sequence comes from uncultured Chryseobacterium sp., assembly GCA_964517015.1. Classification (GTDB taxonomy): domain Bacteria; phylum Bacteroidota; class Bacteroidia; order Flavobacteriales_F; family PHOS-HE28; genus PHOS-HE28. Next base: position 3,206 of record CAZFAW010000338.1, on the reverse strand, counting down.
TGCGATCCATGGCGGCACAAAAGTGATGGGCGCGTCCTGTGGCTCCATTGAACAGGTTCAAGAACTTCGCTGCGCATGCCCCGACTCTTCTACTACCTCGGCACGTGCTCCACGTGTGAGCGCATCATGAAAGGGATCGACCTCCACGGCTTCACCCTCCGGGAGATCAAGGGGGATCCCATCACCGCGAAGGAGCTCGATGCCCTGAAGAAGCTGGCCGGCAGCTACGAGGCCCTGTTCAGCCGGGTGGCCCTGAAGTACCGCGCGCTCGGCTTGAACACGATGACCCTTGCGGAGAAGGACTACCGCAGGTACATCCTGCAGGAATACACGTTCCTGAAGCGCCCGGTGATGGTCGTGGGCGAACGCATCCTCATCGGCAACGGCACGAACGTGGTGAAGGCGATGGCGGAAGCGGCCGCCGCCTCGTGATCCCGGGTCACTTCCGGGCCGTCATCATCTTGCACTGCCGGAAGGTGCCGTGCGCGTTGGCCACACTGAGCTGGTAGACATAGTTCCCCGCACGGATGCCGTGCTCGGCCGGCACCACGCGTACGGCATGTTGACCGGGAGGGAGCGTTCCACAGGGGATCACGGCGGCTCGTCGGCCTTCCGTATCGAACAATTCAAGGGTCACCTGGCCCTGTTCCTTCAGGCTGAACGGAACGGTGGTCTCTCCGTCGTAGGGGTTCGGATGGTTCTGCCCCAGCTTGAACATGCCACCGGTCTCGGGCTCCAATTGCGCGAGGCCGGTGGTGCCCGTTCCGTTGATGGTCACCTCGATGAACGACTCGTATTCGTTCGTGAGCGAATTGTAGCTCAGGGTGGCCAGCTGGTAGGCGTACCCGTCGGAGAAGATGCCATCGCTCGAGGGATCCACGGGATCGGCGCCCCACACATCGTACGGCGCGTTCGCGGTCAGCAAGGCGTTCTTCTCGGCAATGGGATAGGTGAACTGCGAGGTGGCCTGGAGCATGGATCCGATGAAGACCTGGAAGTGCACGTGCACCGTTCTCCCCGGGTACCAGCCGGGGAACTTGGTCAGGAATTCCACCTCACCGTTCGCATCGGTCAATTGGATCCCGCGCAGGAACCTGTCCGACACATGGTTCTGCGTGCCCAGGTGCGCACTCGTGGTATACCCGCTGTAGTACCCATCGGCATTGCAGTGCCAGACGTCCACGCGGCAGTTGGGCATGCCCAGGCAGTTGGCCAGACCCAGGATCCGCATGCGGAAACGATGATCCACCCCGGCCTGGGTCTCGCGGATGTCCGAACGGAAATAGGTGCTGTCGCCGCTCAGGTCCAATGGATAGGGCCCTGCCGTTTCCGTGGGCACCAGCACACAACCTCCACCGGGAACGGGTGGCAGCAACGGGGCCGTCGGGTGATCGGCGTCGTGCGCGTGCGCGGCGCCGGGGATCATGGAGGCGGTGCCAGCGGCCACCAGGCCATAGAGGAATTCGCTGCGTTTCATTTCCGTTCTGGATCGTGCCCCAAATTGAACGCACGGAACGGTATTCCGACAGGGATCTCGACCAGCGGCCTGTTCCATCGGGTCTATGCACGCATGGACCCCACGACACCGTTCCACGGCAGGCCCGGAACCGTGCCCGGAGCGATGGGAGTAATTTCGCAGCGATGTTGAAGCAGAACCTATCGCTCAAGCTGCAGCAGAAGCTGAGCCCACAGCAGATCCAGCTCATGAAGCTGCTGCAGGTGCCCACGGCCGAACTGGAGCAGCGGATCAAGCAGGAGATGGAGGACAACCCCGCGCTGGAAGAGGGGGAGGACACCGGCGAGGAGACCCCCACGGAAGACCAGGCCATTGCCGAGAACCAGGAACAGAACGAGGGCGATGATGAGTTCGATCTCACGGATTACTTCCCCGACGACGACACGCCCGATTACAAGCTGAAGGCGAACAACCACAGTGCCGACGACGAGGAACGGGAAACGCCCCTGAGCGGCGGGGCCTCCTTCCAGGACGTGCTGATGGACCAACTTGCGCTGCGCGAGATCGACGAGCGCACCGAGCAGCTGGGGCAGAACCTGATCGGCAACCTCGACGAGGACGGCTACCTGCGCCGCGACCTCGACGCGATCGTGAACGACCTGGCCTTCGCCATGAACCTGACGACCTCGCGCGAGGAACTGGAACGCGCGCTCAAGGAGGTGCAGGCGCTCGACCCACCGGGCGTCGGTGCTCGCGACCTGCGCGAATGCCTGCTGCTGCAATTGAAGCGCATGCCGCACGAAGTGTCCACACGCACGGCGATCGAGATCGTGGAGAAGCACTTCGAGGCCTTCAGCAAGAAGCACTACGAGAAGATCCTGGAACGGCTGGAGATCGACGAGGAGGCCCTGAAGCACGCCCTCGAAGTGGTGCAGCACCTGAACCCCAAGCCCGGCAACACCACGCGCGAATCGAGCAAGCCCGTGCAGGAGATCGTGCCGGACTTCATCATCAACACCGTGGACGGCCAGCTGGACCTGCAGCTCAACGGCCGCAATGCGCCCGAACTGCGGATCAGCCGCCAGTACCGGGAGATGATCGAGGCCTACAAGCGCGACAAGAAGAACAAGGAGAGCAAGGACGCGCTCATGTTCATCAAACAGAAGCTCGACGGGGCCAAGTGGTTCATCGACGCCATCAAGCAACGGCAGCACACCCTGCTCACCACCATGGAGGCGATCATGGAGCACCAACGCGATTACTTCCTCACCGGCGACGAGACCAAGCTCAAGCCGATGATCCTGAAGGACATCGCCGAGAAGGTGCACATGGACATCAGCACCGTGAGCCGCGTGGCCAACAGCAAGTACGTGCAAACACCCTACGGCACCATCCTGCTCAAGTTCTTCTTCAGCGAAAGCCTCACCAACGACCAGGGCGAGGAAGTGAGCACGCGCGAGGTGAAGAAGATCCTGAAGGATGCGATCGAGGCGGAGGACAAGCGCAAGCCGCTGACCGACGATGAGCTCACGGCCCTGCTCAAGGGCAAGGGGTACAACATCGCACGGCGCACCGTGGCCAAGTACCGCGAGCAACTGGAGATCCCTGTGGCACGGCTGCGCAAAACGCTGTGATCATGCGGCGCACGGCACGTTGGATCAGCATCGTGCTGCATCCGTTGTTCATGCCCACGTACACCCTGCTCCTCGCCTTCCGGCTCGACTTCCACCTCTCCTTCTTCCTTCCGCCC
>CAZFAW010000337.1:0-3415 GCA_964517015.1 uncultured Chryseobacterium sp. | reverse complement strand
CTCGGGATCCTTCTCGTCCGTGGCGAAATCCGCATCCGCTCCGTTCACCGTGATGCTCTTCAACAGGTTCTTGTCGCGCACGTGACCGGTCACTTTCACTTGTTGCAGGGCCGAGGAAACCTGCACCACATCGCCCAACCGATAGGGCTCCACTACGGTTATCAAGGGCGGGTCCTCCTCGCGGTTCAGTTCGAAGAGGGTCTGGGCCACACGTTCACGTTGGGCCTGGAGTTTCTTCAGGTCCTCCGACCGTGCGGCCGGATCGGCCTGCATCAACTTCTTCGCGGCGTCCAGGTCGGCCAATGCGCCTTCCAGGTCCACGTTGGCCTCCTTGCATTCCGCACGCAAGAGCAGGGCCTGAACGTCCTTCGGGTCCTTCAGAAGCAATTGGTTCAGGTCGTTGATGGCGTTCTGGTGCTGGCCGTAGCCATGGTAATACGTGGCCCGCTGGAAATAGGCGTCGCGGTCGGTGCGGCCCAGCGCGATGCACCGGCTGATGTCGTCGATGGCCTTGGCGTATTCCTTCTGCCAGGCATAGGCCTTGCTGCGGGTGAACAGCGCCGAGGTGCTTTGCGGGTTCAGTTCGAGCGCGGTGGTGGTGCGTTGAAGGGCCTTGTCGATGGTGCGCATTTGCATGGTGGGCCCGCTGTACTGCTCGCACAAGGCCAGTTGCACCTCGGCAAGGGCCACGTAGGCGTCCTCATAGAGGTAGTTCCATTCGATCACCTTTTCCAGGTCGAATTCCGCGGTCTTGTAGTCGCGCATGGCGCTGTGCACCACCCCGTGCATATAGTAGGTGTCGGTTGTGGCCTTCGCGGCGAGCGCTGCATCGGCGGTGGCGCTGGCCGCGTCCAGATCGCCCAGCAGGAGGCAGGCGCGGGTCTTCGTCACCAAAGCCTCCAGGTGCTTGGGATCCACGCGCAGCGCGGCTTCCGTCAACGCACGTGCAGTGGTGGGATCGTCCAGGTCCAGGAAGGCCTTTGCCGCACTGGCGGCATAGGCCGGCTCGGAGGGGTCCAGTTCGGCGAGGCGCTTCCGGTCGTTGGCGCATTCCTGCTTCTTGCCCAGTTGCTGGTACACATCGGCACGGGCCACGTACGCTTTGCTCATCCCGGGATCCACCTGGATGGCCAGGGTGTACTGTTCCAGTGCCTTTTCGAGTTGCTGGGCCTGGCGCAATTTTTCGCCTTCCTTATAGAACGCTTTGCCGCTTTGGGCGTGCAGCGCAATGGAGAGCAATGCAGGGAGCAGGAAGGAGAGTGCTCGGGAGAGCGGGGTAGTTCCGATCATTCGGGACGCATTGATCCAAAAGTAAGGCCGATCCAGCGGGTGGATCGGCCTTGCGCGGGAACAGCGATGGGATCAGACGCGGAAACGGAGCAGCCCGAAGCACCCGCTCAGGGTGGGATCGCCGCCACCACCGAGGCTCAACACGTCGCGCAGGGCGAAACCGGCCTCCCATGCGCCACTGGGAACGGCGAACACCACACCGAAGGGAACACGCGCCGGGTAAAGGCCGCCGGTGGTAAGCCCGGTGTTCAACGAGATCCAGGGTGCGGGTCGGTAGTCGGCACCGAGGGCGATCACCGCCTTGCGATACGCTCCGGGCTCCTCGTTCATGGGAAGCACCGTCTCGAAACCGAGTTCCAGCTTGTCGCTGGCTACGTACCCCACGCCGGTGCGCAAGGTCGATGGCAGCTTCACCTTCACATCGCTCACGCCGTTCCATTCGAAGATCCCCACGTCCGTGCTGAAGTTGTCCGCTTGATCGAAGAAGTTGTAGTTGTCGAATCCGTTCTCCTCCAACGCATCCACCGAGCTGTCGGCCGCCACGTACACGTTGCCGTCCCAGGTGATGGACCCCAGGTCCACATAGCTCAGCCCGATCTTCACCTTGTCGTGGATCACCGCGCTCAGGCCGATGTCCACCGCGAATCCCTTGCCCACGCTCTTGAACCCATCGCCTTCCACATGGCTCGGGTTCTTCTTGGCGTCCGCACCGTAGTCGATGTCGAACCCGGGTGAAAGTGCGCTCTGCCCGATGAACTCGCCGCCATCGCTCTTCACCTGGATCATGCCGAAGCCGCTGAGGTATTTCACGCCCAATCCGCCGTACAGGTCGAACGTCGGGCTTCCCGAGAGTTTGCGGCCATAGCTCAGACCGTATTCGCGGTACCAGAGGAAGTCGAATGCAGAACCGTCCATAAGCTTGCTCACCTTCTGGCCGTTCGAAGAGAGGCCCTGCACGGTGCGATCACGTTGATCCTCGGTCACGCTGGCATCGTTGGCGATCATGGGCCCGCCGATGGAATCGAGCACCAGGAGGTCGAAGTACGGCGCGAAATAGCCTTCGAACATGATCTGCGCAACGGTCGTGTTGAAGGAACTGTACCACTGCACGCGATCGCGCATGGTGAAGGCGAAACCGCCCGCACTGTCGGTGAAGAAGGCGACACCTACTTGCATGGCATCGGCGTTCATGCCGAGCGTGGCGCCATCGAACTGCTTGGCGGCATCCACCTTCTCGGCATACGTGAAGTCGTCCGGTGGATCCATCAGCCCCTTCACGAGATCGTCCTTCAGACCCGCGCGATCGAAAGCGGAACTGGTGAGGCTGTACCCCAGCTCGCCGATCCCGAAGGTGACCTTCTTCTCCTTGTATTTGCGCGGCCAGGCGAGGTTCGCTGGATTGATCCCGATGCATTGATAGTCCGTTGCGAACGTGAGCGACGCACCATGACCGCTTTGCGTGAACGCGGCACGTTCGGTTTGCGCGGTCGCTGCGGTGGCCAGCAGAAACAACGCAAGGGAGAGTTTACGTTCCATGGGTTCCGGTTTTGGCACCGGAAGGTCGGGAGATCCACCGGTAGAAGCAAGGGCACGTGTCAGCCTACGCGGGGCCGGTAGCCGGAGGGACGGCGCGCACGGTCACTCCTCCCCCGTGAAACGTCCCATTACCGCGTGGGACACGCCGGTGTTGCTGAACCCGCCATCGTGGAAGAGGTTCTGCATGGTGACATAGCGCGTCAGGTCGCTGAAGAGCGTGATGCAGTAGTTGGCGCAATCGGTGGCCGGGGCGTTCCCCAACGGGCTCATCTCCTGCGCGAACCCGAAGAATCCGCCGAAACCCTTGATGCCGCTGCCGGCGGTGGTCATGGTGGGGCTCTGGCTCACCGTGTTCACGCGCACCTTTTTCCGCGACCCGAGATGGTAGCCCCAGGAGCGCGCAATGCTCTCGAGCAGGGCCTTGGCATCGGCCATGTCGCCGTAGCCCGGGAACACCCGTTGCGCTGCGATGTAGCTCAAGGCCACCACACTGCTCCATTCGGCCAGTGCGTCGGTCTTGCTGGCGGCCTGCAGCATGCGGTGCAGGCTCATGGCGCTGATGTCCAGGGTCTGCTTGTACCACTCGTAG
>CAZFAW010000336.1:0-3426 GCA_964517015.1 uncultured Chryseobacterium sp. | reverse complement strand
CCTATCCAAGCCTGGTGCAACGCCTGCCGCAGAAGCTCATCGCCAGCTACCTCGGTCTCACCCCTGAATCGCTGAGCCGCATCCGCAAGAGCATTGCGAAGGGCGGTAGCGGCAAGCGCAGCGGTGTGCGTTAGCTGGTCAGAAACGAAAAGAGCGAGAGAGTGCCTTGAACACCCTCTCACCCAGTTCATCTCTTTCTCCGATCATCTGATCATCCGATCGCCTCCCTTTTCGTGAACAGCGGTGCGCTGACCAGCCAGAACAGGATCGGGAAGAAGTGCGTGGGGATCACCAAGCCGGGGAAGAGCTCCGGCGACTTCACCTCCAACGGTAGTGTCATTCCGAAGATCGGAATGATGCTCAGGAAGGTGAGCACTGCGAAGAAGATGTTGAACCACAGCGTGGCGTTGCGCTTCACCCATTTCTGCCAGAAGTGGTGGCCCAGTGCCGCCAGCAGGGTGCCGAGGAGCGAGGAGAACACGGCGCCCATGGGGTTGGCCACGAGGCTGAAGTCCACCGCGAGCGCTGCGGAGTACACGTTCATGTAGATCGCGGCGGCGATACCGGCCACCGCGCCGGCCACAAGGCCATGGAAAAGGTTGGTACGCATGGTCTTAGAGCTTTACAGGTACGGTCACTTCAAGCTTCATCACATCGGGCACCTTCTTGCTCGGTTCGCCCACACCGAACGCGCTCCGCGACACGTCGAAGCTGCCGGCGAACACGCCGCCCGTGCCGTTGGCCGTGTAGGTGAAGGGAATGGTGAAGTCCTTCGTTACACCGTGCACGCTGAGCTTGCCGGTGGTCTCGTATCCGGTGGCGGTCTTCTTCGCGCCGGTGGAAACGAAGGTGATCTCAGGGTACTTCTCCGCGTCGAACCACTTCTCGCTCTTCGCATGGCGGTTCTGCATGCCGTTGCCGCAGTTGATGCTGGCCACGTCGATGGTCACGTTGAAGCTGGCGGCCGCGAGGTTCTGCTCATTGAAGTGCACCGTGCCCTTCATCCTTTCGAAGACGCCGGTGGGGTCCGTACTGATGAACTTCACCGCATAGCCATCGGCAACGGTCATGTTCGTGTTCACTGAGGTGGCCGCGGTGAAGGCCGAGAGGCCGATCAGCGCAGCGAAAGCGAGAGGGACTGCTTGAGCTTTCATGATGTGTGGTTTTGTTCCGGCAAAACTGCCGCGGCACACCAGCGCGCTCCATTGATGTATGGTAAGAATCGGGTCCGTCTGAACAGCCACCAGCTCGACGGCGTGCAACTCCATGTGGGAAGAGCATGCCCCGGCATAGCGTGAAACCGATGCGCCTCCCTTCCGAGAAGTACCGCTAGCGCACCTCCACCAGCACACGGAAGCCGACCTCGGGCGAAGGGCCGTTGAAGGCCATCAGGCTCTCGTTGCGGATGTCGTAACCGGGGCTGCGCCAGCTGCCACCGGCGGCCTGGCCTTCTTCGGCGAGCATCTCGGCCACGTTGCCGTTCATGTTGTACAGGCCGAAGTGGTTGGGGGCGTAGCTGTTCACCGGAGCGGTGATGTCCACGTTGTCCGTCAGCTGGCCTGCCACACCCGGGTACACCTGCGGGTTCTCGATCACCTCCACCCGGCCGGTCGCTGGATCGAGGCGTACGTTCTCATCGCCCACATGGCGGAAGTTGGCCATCGCACAGCCCTTCGCGTTGCGCAGGCCAGGACCGCCCCACGCATAGTTGGTCCTTTGCGATCCGCCATTGGCCGCGTACCACCATTCACTTCGGGTGGGAAGGCGCACTTCGAACCGATCGGCTCCGGCCTGTGCGTTCATCTTGTCCTGCAACCATCGGCAATAGGCCACTGCGCCATCGTGGCCCACGTTCACCACCGGGTAGTTGGCATAAGCGGGGTGCCGGAAATAGTTCTGACGGTAAGGCTCTTGGAAGGCATGGTCCTTGATCCACTGTTCGGTATCGGGCAGCACGATCGCCAGCAACGCTGCATCTCCGCGGGTGCGCACCTCGTTCACGAACGCACCGTATTCCGCGTTGCTCACTTCCGTGGTGGCCATGAGGAAGCCTTCCACCTTCACAGGGACATCGTTCGCTTGGAGCGTGCCACTGGGAACGCTGGCGAACTGGCCGCGGAAGGCCTTGGGCAGTTCCGGTGCATCGGATTTGTTGCCCACGAAGGCGAACAGCGGTACGAGCGCGACTGCAGCGAAAGACCTAAGGAGCATGGCCATGGTGGTCGGTGTTGGTATGGTGAAGCTAACGGATCGAGCCGCGCTTTCGTGCACTCTACTGGTGCACTGAGCGATTTTAGCCTTCGGGCCTTGACCGGTAGCTTCGCGCCTATGTCAACGTTCGTTCAAGCTCCTCCTTACGTTCTCAAGAATAAGATCCGTGTAGTAACGGCCGCCTCGCTCTTCGACGGCCACGACGCCGCCATCAACATCATGCGGCGGATCATCCAGAGCACTGGCGCCGAGGTGATCCGAACTACAGGTATTTTCTGCCTTTCCGTGTGAATGAGCGCGAAAGCTGAAGGGCCCCGATGGAATCAGGTTTCCATGAAGAGGGCCTGAACCGATAGACTAACTCCTCGTTCTGCAGGGTGTCTCTATAAGCGAATGCCCCGCTCCATAGCCGAATGACCCTCTGATGATGATGGGTCATGGTACTATCGCCGGAGAATGTAACCAGCACCGTGCTTGGTTGCGGCATCCCGTTCAGGATGCCGGCGTAATAGTCAATAAGCGTGGAGTCCTTCATCACATCGAAGAAGCCATGGCCGGATAGGGACTCCGTGATCCAATACTGGCCTTTTTCAGAACTGTAGAACGCTCTCAGCTTGAGATCGAAGGAATCCATGGAGCTTGTAAAGGACATGCCGGAGTGGAGCAGGGTGCCATCCCCATAGAAATGGAATGCGCTGATGAAACCCGGCCAGGGAATACGTCTGGTGATCTGATATGATCCCGAAGAGATCGACCATACCGAATCCTCGATGATCCGAGGTGGTTCCACGCGGTAGAAATAACCGTTCAAGGGCACATTGCCTTGTCGCAGGCGGCCTTTCAAATAAGGCTCATGCAATGCGAGGTCTTTGTACCAGCAACCACTCAGGAGTAGACCGCATAGCAGCATCACTGACTTAAGGTGCTCTGGTCGCATCGGCGTCATTTCCAGGATGTAATGCTGGCCGTAGTAGGTGACCGTGCAAAGATCCTTCGGAATGCCATCAAAGCAGCCAAATAACGCTTTCACTTCCGTCCAGGTACCTTCGCACGAAGCCGCGAACAGTCACGGCGCATCCGCATGTCCACAGTCATCCAAGCCCCGCCCTACCAGCCCAAGAACAAGATCCGTGTCGTCACAGCGGCCTCGCTCTTCGATGGCCACGATGCTGCCATCAACATCATGCGGCGGATCATCCAGGCCACCGGCGCCGA
>CAZFAW010000335.1:0-3455 GCA_964517015.1 uncultured Chryseobacterium sp. | reverse complement strand
CTCGGCCAGGTCGATGGCGAGATCCAGGGTGTTGCCGCTCCGGCGATTGAGCGAATCGGCCCGGTCCATCCGGTCGATCGCTTCGCGGTAGCGCCCTTCGTACAGCAGCGACTGGGCCATGCCGTACACCGCCCACGCATGGCTCAGGTGGTTCGCGGTATCGACAAGTGCCAGGTTGCGTGCATGGAGCTTCGTGGCTTCTGCATGCCGGCCCTTCTCGGACAAGGTGGTGGCCAGGTTGCTGAGCAGGGAACGCAGCACGGGCAGGTCGGCCTTCACCGTGCCATCGCCCAGGGCCGCCAGTCCGGCGCGGTAGTGGTGTTCGGCCAGGTCGGTGCTGTCCGATCGGCTGTACATGCTGCCCACGCTATTGTGGGCGATGGCGATCTGCCGGGCGTCGCGCCCGTACCGCAACGCCAGCGCGAGTTGCTCGCGGCGCATGCGATCGGCTTCCGCGTAGTGCCGCCCTTCCACGTTGAACTTGACCAACTGGTACATGGAGCGCAGGATGTCGGCGGTGTCCTGGAGCGAGCGCGCCAGAAGCAGCGCCTCCTGGGCCAGCGCCAATGCGCCCACGGGATCGTCCTGGCCGTGCCGTGCGTGGGCCAGGTAGTAGGTGGCCTGGTAGCGTTCGCGGCTCGCTCCGGCGGGAAGCGCACCCAGGGTGCGCCGCGCCGCCTGCTCCAGGGAGGCATGCGCGCCGCTGTACAACAGGGTCTGCATGCTGTCCTGCCAGGCGGTCGCCTGGGCATGGCCCGATGCCGCAACCAGCAGCGCAACACCGACGAACACCGATCGCATGGTCCGCGAAGGTGATGAACGCATCCGCGTTCACACGAACACCCGCCCGCCGATCAGCGCCCACAACACCATCAACCACAGCACACCGAGCGCATCCATCCAGGCACCGGCCTTCACCATCTGCTTCACGCTCAGGTGCCCGCTGCTGAAGACGATGGCCTGCATGGGGCTGGCAATGGGCAGCATGAACCCGCAGCTGGCCGCGAGCGTGGCGGGGATCATCACGGCCTGGGGCAGCATGGCCCACACCTCGGCGGTGCGCGCGAGGATGGGCAGCACCAGACTCGCCACGGCCGTGTTGCTGCCCAGTTCGCTCAGCAGCGTGACCCCTGTGGCGATGGCGCCCACCTGCAAGGTGGCGTTGCTTGAGCGCCAGTTCGCGAGGGCCTTGCCTATCGTGGCGCTGAGCCCGCTGGCATCGATGCCCCCCGCGATCGCGAAGCCGCTGCCGATCAGCAGCACCACACCCCAGGGAATGCGCGCCTGGGCGAAGTCCCAGTCGAGCAACGCCCGCCCGCCGTTCTTCGCGGGGATCAGGAAGAGCGCGATCCCGCCCACCATGGCCACCGCCGGATCGCCCAAGGCCCGGAGCCCGGTCCATTCGCGCCAACCGCGGAACGCGACCCCTTCGCTGAACACGATCCGATCGCCCGTGATCCACAAGAGCGCGATGCACGCGAACACCATGGCCGAGAGCACTTCGTCCCGTGAGGCCGGGCCCAGTTCGGCGATCCGCCGGCGCAACGCCGCGCGGTCCACGCTGGCCCTGCCCGGCAGCTTGAAGATCACCCGGGTCATGAGCACCCACGTGACCAGCAGGTACACCAGCGCATAGGGCACGCCGAAGAGCATCCATTGGCCGAAGCCGATCGGTGCGCGATCGGGGAAGAACTGCTTCCACTGCTCCATGAACACGAGGTTGGGCGGCGTGCCCACCGGCGTGGCCATGCCACCGATGGTGGCGCGGTAGCTCACCGCCAGGGCCAGCGCGGCGCCCAGCCGTGCGTGCCCCGGTGCCGCGCTCAACAGGCCCAGGCCGATCGGCAGCATGACCAGCACCGCCGCGGTGCTGTTGATCCACATGCTCAGCAGGCCGGTGGCCAGCAACGAGCCCAGGACCAGTCGCGCCGGCGACGCGCCGATGCGGTGCACGATGTGCAGGGCGATGCGCTTGTGCAGTCCGCTGCGCTCGATCCCCAACGCCAGCAGGAAGCCGCCGAGGAAGAGGAAGATCACATCCTTGCCATAGAAACCCGTGGCCTTGGGAAGGTCCATGATGCCGAAGAGCGGGAAGAGCACCACCGGCAGCAACGAAGTGACCGCCAGCGGCACCGCCTCGCTGATCCACCAAACGGCCATCCACACCACCACGGCGGCCATGGCGGCCTGGGTGGGGCCGAGGTGCCGCAGCAGCGTATGCGTGAGCAGCGCGGCCAGCGGCCCCGTGAGAAGAAAGACATACCTGCCCAAAACGAAGGAGCGGTCCCCTGATCGAGGACCGCTCCCAAAGTACTTGGCCGTGCGCTACGCGGTGGCCGGGCCGGGGCGCAGGGTGTTGCGCGGGGCCTCCACGTGCGGGGTGCTGGCGGCGGCAAGCCGCTGGCGGTGCTTCCATGCGCGGCGGTGCTTGATCTTGGCGATGATCAGCAGCATGACCGGCACCATGATCAAGGTGAGGAAGGTGGCGAAGGTGAGGCCGAAGATCACGGCCCAGCTCAGCGGGCTCCAGAAGATGCTGTTGTCGCCGCCCATGTGGATGTGCGCATCGAGCTCGCTGAACAGCGTGAAGAAGTTGAAGTTGAGCCCGATGGCCAGGGGCAGCAGCCCCAGGATGGCCGTGACCGCGGTGAGCAGCACAGGGCGCAGACGGGTCTTGCCTGCCAGCACCAGGGCTTCGCGCGAGGCATCGTTCGGCAGGGGGGCGTCCTCTTCGAGCCCCAGGGTGCGCCGGCTGCGCGCGTAGAGCAGGCGCGCGAAGTCCATGAGCACGATCGCGTTGTTCACCACCACGCCGATGAGGGAGATGATGCCCAGCATGGTCATGAGGATGATGAACTCCATCTGGAAGACCACCAGCCCGAGGAACACGCCTATGGTGGAGAAGATCACCGTGCTGAGCACCACCGCGGGGAAACTGATGCTGTTGAACTGGGCCACGATGATCAGGAACACGATGAAGATGGCCACGAGGAAGGCCGTCATCAGGAAGCCCATGTCCTTGGCCTGGTCCTCCTGTTCACCGGTGAATTTGAGGCCGTAGCGCTCGTCGTTCTCGAAGCCGCCGGCCATCTCGTCCTTCACCTGCTGCACCACTTCGTTGTTGTTGTAGCCGGCGATCACGTTGCTGCTCACCGTCACCACGCGCTTCAGGTCCTTGTGCTTGATGGCACTGAAGGCGGAACCGGTCTCGGCGGTGGCCACGGCGCTGATGGGCACCTGGCGGATCTGGCCGGAGAGCATGTCGCGGAAGGTGATCTTCATGTCCATGAGCCGCTGCGGGTCGTAGCGGTACTCGTCCTTCAGGCGCACGTTGATCTCGTAATCGTCGTCGTCGCCGTCGATCCGGTAGGTGCTCACCTCCTTGCCGAAGAGGGCGGTGCGGATGGCATCGGCCACGGCGTAGGTGCTCACGTTGAGGCGGCGGGCCTTCGCGC
>CAZFAW010000334.1:0-3472 GCA_964517015.1 uncultured Chryseobacterium sp. | reverse complement strand
GTCGCGGATCTCCATGAGCAATTTGTCCGTGCTGCTGGGGCCTGCCGGCGGCGCAGCCTCCTCCTTCTTCTTGGTGGCGTTGATCGCCTTCACCATCAAGAAGATCACGAAGGCGATGATGACGAAATCGACGACCGTACCCAGGAAGCTGCCCAGTTTGACCCCGGGTCCCACTTCAATGGTCTTCCAGTCGCCGCCGGGGATCAACGGATTGATCAGCGGCATCACGATATCGCCCACGAAAGAGGAAACGATCTTGCCGAACGCACCGCCGATGATCACACCGATGGCCAGGTCCACGACATTGCCCTTCATCGCGAACTCCTTGAACTCCTTCATCATGCCCATGGTACAGGGGTTTTGGTTTTCACGGTGAAAGTAACCTCGTGCTCGATCCGGGCCGCCGATCACTCCGAGGGGCGATGCACATAGCGCAACATGAACGAGCGTTCCCCGCCTTTCACCTGAACGTCCCAAACGCTGGGCGCGCTGCGCACGTAGCGGATATCGGTGGGGAAATCGTGGTGCGGATCGGTGAACAGGAGCGTGTCCCCACCACTGTTCTGTAGCTCGAATTCTACCCACTCGCCCCGGTCCTGGGTGCTGATCCGGGCACCATAGGTGATCCGTGCCCCGTTGCGCACGATCCGAAGGTCCTCGATATGCACCGTGTCCGTGCCGGATAGCACGTAGGCCAGTCCTTCGAACCTTGCGCTATCACGCATCCACCAGTGCTCGTAGGAGCGGAGGGCGCCGGTATCGAGTTCGTTCTTCCATGCACCGGCCAGTTCGCCCACCAAGGCCCATGTGCGAGACAGGCTGCGCGCCTCGGGCTTGCCGGGCTCGGGCGCGGATCGGGGGTCGGGGGTGGGCGTGCCGCATGCGGCGAGCGCTACCAACGCGGTGAACGGGATGGACCTCATGGTTCAGCGGCTTGTAGCGCGAAGATGGCCCGGCGGATAGCATCCGGGATGGGTGTCTTCGCATTGTTGCGGTAGTCGAACATCACCTGCACGCTCTCCGCTTCGGCGGCCAGGCCGTCGCGCGCGCTTTCCACGCGGTACTGCATGGTGAAGCTGGTGGTTCCCACATGACCCACGCCGCACCGCACGGTCAGATCATCGGGGAAGGTGAGCGGTTTGAGGAAGCGACAGGTCGTGGCTGCGAGCAGCAGGCCGATGCCGTCCTGTTCCCGGGGATGCGTGATCCCGATGCGCCGGAGGTGGTGCATGCGCGCACTTTCCAACCAGCGGAAATACGCCACGTTGTTCGCATGCCCGAACGCGTCCATCTCGCCCCAGACGAGGGCGAAGTGCAACGCGGTCACCAGCACCCGCTCGTCCACGATGGGTGCGCTGCGGGCCGTGCCTTCGCTCATCTCAGGATCGGGGGGGCGCCGCAGGGTCGCCGGCCGGCGCGGGGGGATCGGTCACGGTCTCAGGAGCGGGCGGTTTCGCGTTCATCTCCTTGCGGAGCTCCTTGTGCTGGGTGCGCAACCGCTCGATGTCGCGGCGCAGGCGTTCCACCTTCTTCTCCATGTCCTTCTTCATGGCCTCGCCCTCAGCGCTCTTGAAGTTGAACATGCCCATCTTGTTCTCGTACTGCAGGGCCTCCTGCTCCAGTTCCTCGATCTTCCGTTTGATGAAGCGTCCCTCCTTCTCCAATTGGAACTTGGCGTCGGGGCCTGACTTCAATCCGCTCACATGGTCCTGGAAGCGCATCTGCCGGCGCTCGTCCTCGGCCACGTTGAGCGCGCCGTAGTGCTTGTCCATGGCCGCACGGAACCGCGCGAAAAAGGCATCGTACTGCTTGGGCGGCACACGCCCGCCGTTCATCCAGCGCTGGCTGAAGTCCTTCAACGTGGCGAGGTCCTTCCCACGCTCGCCGCTCAGGGTGAACCCTTCGATCGTGCCGATCAGTTCCTCGCGGGCCTTCACGTTATCGGCGAGCTCGGAATCGATCCGCTCGAAGTGGGCGTTGCGGGCATTGTAGAACGCATCGCAAGCCTCGCGGAACCTGTTCCATAGACGCTGGTCCTCCTTTCCGGCCCAGCCGATCGTCTTCCATTCCGCCTGCATCGCCCGGTACTGGTCGCCGGTGGCCTTCCAGTCCGTTCGGTCCTTCAGGGCCTCGGCTTTCTCGATCAGGGCGGTCTTCTTGTCGCGGGCTTCCTTGTTCTGGTCCTTCAACGCGTTGAAGAAGCCCTTCTTGCGGTCGAAGAAGGCGCTGCACACTTCGCGGAATTCCTTCCAGGCCTTCTCGTTGTCCTTGCGCGCCGCGAACCCGATGTTCTTCCAGGCGGCCTGGATCTCCAGCACCTGGTCGGTGAGCGCGTGCCATTGCTTGGCGGTGGGTTCTTCGATGGAGGCTGCGAGCGCGCGCACTTTCTCGATCAAACCCTTCTTGGCATCCAGGTTGGCGTCCTGTTCCGCGCGGCGGGCCTTGTAATGCTCGTGTATGCGTTCGTACACCACGCGGGTGGCGTTCCAGAACCCATCGCGCACGGCCTCCCATTCCTCCTTGAGCACCGGCCCGATCTGGTGCCAGCGTTCCTGGTACTCCTTCACCAGGGCCTCGGCCTCCTTCACGCTCTCCACGCGCTGAACGGCCTCCATGTCGCTGATCAGGGCCCGCTTCAGTGCGGTGTTCTTCTTCAGGTCGTGGTCGCGCAGCTCCTTGTAGATGCGGATGTGGTAGAAGAACTCGTCGCGCAGGTGGCCGTAATCGCGTTGCAGATCGCGATAGGCGTTCTGGGGCACAGGACCGATGCCCTTCCACTTTTCGGCCAGTTCGGTGAATCGCTGGAAGGCCGATCCGATGTTCTCCTCGCCGGTCACCAGCTGCCGCAGTTCGTCCATCACGGCCTTCTTGGCGGCCAGGTTCTCCTGTTCCTGCCGCGTCCGTTCACGCTGCACATCGTTCACCTTCTGATTGAAGGCATCGATCAGGCGCTTGAACTGCCGGTCGTCCTCGTCCTGTGCCTTGGCGTTCTCCAGCGGCACCGCCTCGGGCGCGGTCTCTGCCGCGGGTTCGGTGGCTTCGGTGTCCGGGGATGCGTGATCCGCCGTCTGTTGCTCGTGGCTCACGAGCGCTTCGTAGGCTTCCTTGATGGTCTCTACGGCGTCGGTGTGCTGCTCGGCGTCGGACTGCTCGAGCAACTCCCTCAGGCGGGCGATGAGTTCCTGCTTGCTGGCCATGTGGAACGGCCTGCACAAGCGGCCGGGCCCAAATGTAAACGGATGGCGTTGCCCGGGGAATGCGGTCAGGCGCGCATTTCCAGCCCCAGCACGCACACGTCGTCCACCTGCTCCTCGCGGCCCTTCCATTCGTCGAAGACCCGGGTGAGCAGATCGGCCTGTGCGTCCATGTCCAGGTGCTGTTCCGCCAGCAGCAGCGCATTGAAGCGCGCGGTCATGAACTTCTTGCGCTCCGGACCGCCGAACTGGTCCACATAGCCATCGCTGAAGAGGTA
>CAZFAW010000333.1:0-3481 GCA_964517015.1 uncultured Chryseobacterium sp. | reverse complement strand
AGGAGATCCGCTAGATGGCCACGCGAAGGGAGACGGCCGACTTCATCCTCCACCGCCTGGGCGGGTCCGAACGCTTCACGGTGCGGTCCATGTTCGGCGAGTTCGCCCTGTATGCCGATGGCAAGCCCGTGGCCTTCATCTGCGACGACCAGCTCTTCGTGAAGATCCTGCCCGAGAGCGCCGAGCTGGAGGGGCGATGCGAACGCGCGCCTGCCTATCCCGGGTCCAAGGACTACTACCTCGTGCCGGAGGAGACGGTCGCCGGCGACCGCGGGCTGCCCCGGTTGTTGCTGCGCATCGGCGCAGTGCTTCCCGTGCCCAAGGCGAAGAAGGAGAGGGGTTGAGCCGGATCAGCGCGTCAGCATCAGGCGCACCGCACTTCCGGCGAGATCCACCACCACCATGCCGCTTGCGGTGCCATGGGGCAACCGCACGCGACCGTTCCGCTTGGCCGGAGCCGATGCGAGCCGTCTTCCCAGGGGATCGAACACGGTGATGGTACGCGCGCCGGGCACCTGGGGCAGGCTATAGGCGATGGCCTCCTCGGACGGGTCGAACCAGGCCGTTGCCACTCCGGCATCCGGGGTGTGCACGATCCCCACACTGCCGCAAGGATCGGCCGGATCGGGGGTCACACGCACCGAATAGAAGTAGTACTGGTGCATGGCCACCGGACAGAATTCATCGCTCGCATGGACCGTGAAATGGTGCATGCCATTGCTTCCGGACGGAGCGGTCCAACAGAATTCCAGCGTGGCGGGGTTCCCGTTGGTCCATGTTACGCTCGCCCCGGGCAGCGCCGATGCCAGGTCGCTGGCCAGCACGATCGAGTCGGTCGGGTTGAAGTCGGAATAGGTCATGCTCGCACAGAGCGCGTCGCCCACGCCCAATTCCATGGTCCGGTCGCCGGTCACAAAGCCGCCACCTCCGGTCCAGACGGGCGCGCCGCCGGTTGCAAAGGGTGGTTGATCGCTCAAATTCGCCGTGGGCATCAGGAACGCGCGCTCCACCGAGGCCAGCAGCGTGGTGCCATCGTACTGGGACAACTTCGGAACGATCGTCCAGTAGCCGAAGGCGCCGGTGCTCGCCGTACTGAGGATGCCCGTGGTTGCTGAAATGGTGAGCCCGGGATACGGTTCGGGGCCCGTGTATACCGGCGCGGTGTAAGGCGCGATCGTACCGCTCGAGGTGAGCAGGCTCACCAGCGCGTATTGCGCCGTGCCCTGACCATCGATCACGCCCAGCATGTCGAGCGTGAACGGCGTGTTGCTGCAGCGAAAGGGCAGTCCCGGGTGCGCGAAGCGCGGTGCGTTCCGGCAGGCCAGGTCCACGTTGTTGTAGGTGGTGTGCACCACGAGCTCCACGGTGGCGGTGGACATGTTGTTGGCCTGTGGCAGGCAGCAACCCACGTAGGTGAAGGTCCAGACGTTGCAGGGGACGAGGCTCACGATGGCGGCGTATTCCACGCGCTCATGACCGGGCAATGCGCCGCCGTTGCAGGCACTGCCCGCCAGGCTGGTGGCGCAGAGCGGGCTCACGTCGGTGGTGGCCCCCGCATCCAGCGGCAGCACCAGCGAGCCGGAACCGCACGGGCTTTCGTAGTTCACGCTCTGCGCGCCGATCGCCGCAGCGCCGCTGCAATCGCGCCAGAGCAGCAGCCGTACCTCGTGGTCGTTACCGCCGATGAAGCGGACGTCGATCTCCGCGCCGAGGTATTGCGAGGCGCGCACACCGCTTGTGAACGCAAGAACGGACAGCGGAAGAAGAAGGTGGCGAGGCGTCATGGTACGGGCGGCGCCGTGGATCGTGCGCCGAACGAAAGTTATCCTCAACCCAGCAATCCCAGCCGTTGCACCATGCCGATCAGGTCCTCCTGCGCAAGGTCCAGGTGTTCCGCGTGCAGCCCCGCTTTCCGAGCGCCCTCCACGTGCTGCATCGAATCG
The DNA here is from genome assembly GCA_964517015.1 of uncultured Chryseobacterium sp. Lineage (GTDB taxonomy): Bacteria > Bacteroidota > Bacteroidia > Flavobacteriales_F > PHOS-HE28 > PHOS-HE28. Next base: position 1,538 of record CAZFAW010000333.1, on the reverse strand, counting down.
TCGATGAACAGTGTGCCGTCGGCGGTGGCGAAGTTCTCTTTCATCACGTGCCGGAAGATGGCTTCATCCGGCTTGCGCATGCCCATGTCGCAACTGAAGTAGGTGCCATCGAACTCCTGGCGGAAGTCGGCGATCCGGTTCTCGCGCTGCACGATGTCCAGGAAGGCCGGCACGTGGATCCGGTTCGTATTGCTGAGCAGGTATACGCGGTACCGCATGCGCAGGTCCTCCACGAGCACCATGCGTTCCGGCGGGATCGAGCCCAGCATCGCGTTCCAGCATGTGTCGATCACCTTGTCCTTCAGATCGGGGTTCAACAGGCGGCGCACCTCGTCCCGGAACTCCTTGGGCCCGATCTCCCCTTTCTCGAAACGGTCGAACAACGGTGTCTGCCTCGCCTTGCTGAACTGCTGCTCGAATTGGGGTACTCCGTGCTCCTTGAACGCCCGTGCGGACCGGTCGTAGTCCACGTCGATCAGCACGCCGCCCAGGTCGAGGATCAAGGTGTCGAGGCGGGCGGGGTCGAACATGGTGCACAGCGGGCGGCGAATGTACCCGCTGGGCGGCTCGGTCTATTTTCGCCCTCCGCCGTGGCCGGTAGCACGGCGCTCATCAGGGCCTGTAGCTCAGTGGTCAGAGCAGGGGACTCATAATCCCTTGGTCGCAGGTTCAAGTCCTGCCAGGCCCACCACCCCCCGGCGCCGTTCGCCAGCTGCCGCACTTTTCACACATTGGCGGTATGTACCGCATCCGTTCGTTCGACGCGTACCAGGCCGCATACGCGCGCAGTGTGAAGGAACCTGAAGCCTTTTGGGCCGACGTGGCCCGTGCGTTCGATTGGCGCAGGGAATGGGACCGTGTGCTCGAGTGGGAGTTCACCACCCCGGCCGTGAAGTGGTTCGTGGGTGGATCGCTCAACATCACGGAGAACTGCCTCGACCGCCACCTGCCCGGCCGCGGCGACAAGACGGCGATCATCTGGGAGGCGAACGATCCGGACCAACCTGCGGAACGGATCACCTATCGCGAGCTGCACGCCCGCGTGTGCCGCATGGCCAATGTGCTGAAGAAGCACGGTGTGCGCAAAGGCGACCGTGTATGCCTCTACATGCCGATGGTGCCCGATCTGGCGGTGAGCGTGCTCGCCTGTGCCCGGATCGGCGCCATTCATTCGGTGGTGTTCGGCGGGTTCAGCGCGCGCTCGCTGGTGGATCGGATCAACGATGCACGGTGCAGCGTGGTGATCACCAGCGATGGCATCCGCCGTGGGGCGAAGAACATCCCGGCCAAGCCGGTGGTGGACGAAGCCCTGGCCGAATGTCCCGATGTACGGGCGGTGCTGGTGGCACGCACCACCCACGATCCCGTGGCCATGCAGGCGGGGCGCGATCATTGGATCGAGGACGAGTTGCCCCAGGTGGCCGCCGACTGCCCGGCCGAACCCATGGACAGCGAGGATCCGCTCTTCATCCTGTACACCAGTGGAAGCACCGGCAAGCCCAAGGGCGTGGTGCACACCTGTGGCGGGTACATGGTGT
>CAZFAW010000332.1:0-3490 GCA_964517015.1 uncultured Chryseobacterium sp. | reverse complement strand
CGCGCCGGAAGCTGGACATCGAACTGGCGCGTGCGCGGCAGTGGAACACGAACGTTCCCCTTCACAAGCTGGTGCGCGTGGGCAGCATCTATGACGACATCGGCGATGCGGCAGCGGAGATCGAGGCCGGATTGATCATCATGGGAACGCACGGCATGCGAGGGATGCAGTTCATCACCGGCAGCCGTGCATTGCGGGTCATCACCAACAGCAGGGAGCCTTTCATCGTGGTCCAGGAGCGCAACATCAAATCCGACGGCTACCGGGATATCGTGGTGCCGCTGGACCTGCACAAGGAGACCCGTCAAAAGCTGACCCTCGTCGCCGATGTGGCCAAGACCTTCAACAGCAAGGTCCATTTGATCACCCCGAAGGAGGATGACGAATTCCTTCACAAACAATTGGTCAACCACATCAAGTTCGCCGGACAATACCTCACCGAGCGGGGTATTTCACACGTGGCCACCATCGCAGACAGCGGTAGTTCGGGATTCGTTGAGGCCGTAATCCGTTACGCGGTGCAGCACGATGCGGACTTGATCGCGATCATGAACCTCGCCCAAGGGAACATCTTCGGGGTTCTGGGCGTGCCTTATGAACAGGAGGTGATCGCGAACGAGGCGATGATCCCGGTGATGTGCGTGAACCCCCGAGAAACGGATGTGGGTGGAGGGTGGTCCTTCCAGTGATCGTTACGATCAGGCGCGCATGCCGATGACCAGGATGTCATCGACCTGTTCGTAGGCGCCTTTCCAGTCGTTCAACGCATCGAGCAACAACCCCTTTTGCCGTTCCATGGGTTGCTGGTGAATGCTCACCAGCAGGTCGCGGAACCGCTTGTACAGGAACTTCTTGCCACGCGGCCCACCGAATTGGTCCGGGTAGCCGTCCGAAAAGACATATACCGCGTCACCACGCTGCAGCTGCACCCGGTGTTGTTGGAAGTCGACCCCGGAAAGCTCGAAGCCGCCCACGCTGATCTTGTTCGGTTCGAATTGCAGCAATTCGCCGTTGCGCACAAGGTAGAGCGGACAGTTCGCCCCGGCATAGTCGAGGGTGAGGGCCTCGCGGTCCAATGTGCATAGGGCCATGTCCATGCCATCGCGAACAAGGAACTGGTCGCGGTCCTTGTGCAAGGCCTCGAACGCGATGCGGTTCAGGTCGCGAAGCACGGTGGCGGGTTCGGTGTGACCGCGCTCCTTGATCGCCTGATTGAGGCCATTGTGCCCAACCAGGCTCATGAACGCCCCGGGTACGCCGTGCCCGGTACAATCCACCGCGGCGAACACGACCCGGTCGTTCACTTGTTCGAACCAGTAAAAGTCGCCACTTACGATGTCCTTCGGGCGGAAAAGCACGAAGCTCTCTGGAAGGAGTTCGCGGATGCGGCGGTCCGGTGGCAGGATGGATTCCTGCAGCCGTTTGGCGTAGCGGATGCTGTCCGTGACGTTCTTGTACAGTTCGACCACCTTCCGGCTCTGCCGCTCCACTTCTTCCTTCTGTCGCACGACCTCTTCGGTGCGCTCCTTCACCTTGCGCTCAAGAACGCGTTCACGTTCGCCCAGTTCGTCGCGCATCTTCAACAGCGCATGCCCCAGCACATCCTCTTCGCTCAGGGGTTTGTAGTCGGCTTGGAAGTCGCCGGCGGCAACGGCATGGCTGAAGTCGGTGGTGCGCTTCAGCCCATCGATCAATCCCTGCAGGGCCTGGCTCATTTCGCCGATCTCGTCCTTGCGGGCCACCAGGCGCGCTCTTGGGAAGACACCCCTTCCCAATGCGGTGAGCATGGTGCGCAGTTGGAGCACGGGCCGCACGATGCCGCGTACGATCAGGACGGCAACGATGGCCCCGACCGCCACCAGGGCCATGCCCAGGTACAGCACGAAGAACTTCAGGCTGTCGAAGCTCCGGATCATGCCCCCGGAAAGCTGTCTACGCTTCGCTTCCTGCATGGCCAGCAAAACATCGAGGTCCGCGAGTACCTTTTGGGTGTTCTCGTCCAGCGGACCACCTTCTTCGGCGATCTCCTGGCGCGCCATGAACACGATGGGGTCGCCGTAGTAGCTCTCGATGCTGGGCAGCATCCGCTTCACGCTATCGTGCAACGCGAACAGCTGGTCCATTTCCCCGAACACGCGGTTCATCAGGGCCACCTCCTCCTTCTCCCAGTTCGAAGTCAGCGTATCGATCCGGTCCATGAGCCGGGGCAGGTCCTTACCGGTCAGTTCGACCAGCGCGATCTTTTCCCGCGCATCCGCACGGCTCTCGTTCAAGGCCCAGCTCTTGATCAGCATGTGCGCGTTCACCAGCAGGTTGCGCAAGCGCACCAATGCATCCACCGATGGGGAGTACACCTGGTTGATCTGGTCGTTGATCGAGCGGCTTCGCTCAAGCGTGCTGTTGGTGAGCACCACCACGAAGAGCGCGAAACCGATGAACAGGCCGAAGCCGGTCCCGATCTTCCTGCCTATGGTCCAGCGCAACCGCATGCGCTCACTGGTCGTCCTTGGGTTCCAACGCCTCGTACTGCCGGCGATACTCCTCGCTCTTCTCGTTGTCTTGAAGGCTGTAATAGATGCCCTCCAGGCCCAAGAGGGTTTCCTTTCTCTTGGGGTTCATCTCGTAGGCTTTCAACATGTACGGCAAGGCGCGCGAGAAGAGGTCGCGGCTTACGCGCTGGATGTCCTGGATGCTGGGGATGTCGTTCTCCGGAGTGATGCGCCGGATGTTGTAAACGCCGCGGTTGTAGTAGAGGGTGGCCAGGTTGTAGTTGGCGCCGTAATTGTCCTTGTCCTCTTCAAGCACTTGTTCATAGGCACGCACGGCCTTCTCGAACCACGTTGTGTCTTGCAGGTCCTGGTTGTAGCGCTTGGTGAAGACCGTGCCCATGGCATTGTGGAATTCCGCGTCGCGCGCTTTGAAATCACGATCAGGCTCCAGGAAGGTGGACGTTTCCTTGTGCTTCATGTAGAGCATCGTCGCGCGATCGGCATCCCCATCGTTCAGTGCCTTGGCGGCATCGTTGTAATAGGTCTTGGCCAGGTAGTCATAGGCCTGCCTGGCATCCTTGGTGTAGGTTCCACTGGAATCCCTGCCCAGGCAGATCCCCAGGCTGGTGAGGGCCACATCCCGGAGGCTGTCGGCGGTTGCGCCCCAGGCGACCCCCTTGAACAGGTCCTTGTACACGAACCCCCTCAGTAGCCACACGCCCGGGTCTACGGAAAGGTCGGCCTGCCCGGCGGCCCGATCGATGGCTTCTCGTGCGCCGGCGAGATCCCCTGCCTGGTAAAGTTCGTACGCCACGGCAAAATCGTCCCTTTGCGCGCGAACGGAAAGCGCCAGCGGGAACAGGATCACGGCTATGAGGATGCGATGCACCATGGTCATTCCTCCACGCGATGGGCGAGGTTCTTCAGGGTGATCCCAACCTCCAGCTTGTGCTTGCGGGCATTGGCCACGCTCAGTTCGTATTTCAAGGTGTTGTCCACCT
>CAZFAW010000331.1:0-3511 GCA_964517015.1 uncultured Chryseobacterium sp. | reverse complement strand
TGCGCACCAAGGCGCTGCGCATGGGCGCGAACATGGTGCGCTACGTGTTCGGCGGGCAACTCAACTGAGCGCTACTTGTTCAGTTTCACCACATGGCGGCTGCGGTACCGCATGTTCAGCAGTTCCACCCCGAAGCTGAAGGCCATGGCCACGTACGCATAGCCCTTCGGGATCTCGCTGTGGTGGATCGGGTGCAGCCCTTCGAAGAAGAGCATGAAGCCCACGAGCACCAGGAAGGAGAGCGCCAGCATCTTCAACGCGGGGTGTTTCTCGATGAACCCGCTGATGCCGTTGGCGAAGAAGAACATGACGATCATGGCCACGATCACGGCGGCGATCATCACCTCCACGTGCTGCGCCATGCCGATCGCCGTCACGATGCTGTCGAAGCTGAAGACCATGTCCACCACCAGGATCTGGGCCACCAGGGCCGCGAAGCCCGTGGACGCGGAAGCGGGGCGCGCATGCTCCTCGCCCGCCTCCAGCTTCTCGTGGATCTCCCGCACGGCCTTGTAGAGCAGGAAAAGACCACCGAAGAACATGATCAGATCGCGCAGGGTGAACCCGTAACCGAACACCGCGAAGAGCTCGCTCTGCCCGTTCTTCACCAGCCAGCCCAGGGACAGCAGCAACGCCGCGCGCACCAGGATGCCGCCCACCATCCAGATCCGGCGGGCGCGCAGTCGTTTCGCTTCGGGGATGCGCCCCAGGATGATGCTCACGAAGATCACGTTGTCCACGCCGAGCACGATCTCCAATGCCGCGAGGGTGAGCAGGCTGATCAACGATGCGAAGGAGAACAGTTCGTCCATGCGGCGAAGATGCTGAAGAGCGTCCGATCTTGCGCACGCGGGCAGCGGACCCCGTGGAACGAACGTCTTGCTGGCGTAACACCCGAACACATGGTACGGAACCTTTGGATCCCCGCGCTGCTGCTGGCCGGCGGCACCAACGCCCAACTGATCAACGGCAGCTTCGAGGACGATGGCACCCCTTCGTTGAGCAATTGGGAATGGACCTGCGCCGATCCGGGCCAGCCCAACGATGCCGCACCCTCGAGCGGCGCTTGGAGCGCGACCAAGGAAGCCGGGCACGCCAAAGGCTGTTTCCCCAGCTACCTCTACCAACGCCTGCCGTGGGTGCCCAATGGCGCCACGGTCATGCTGTCGGGCTGGTTGCGGTGCGATTCCGCCGACATCTGCCTCGGTGCTTTCATGGGGCTGGGTACCGTGAACAACGGGGCGTTCACGCTCGAAGAGAACGCAGGCACCGTGGATCCCACCTGGACCTATGTGAGCCTGACCGATACGGCGCAATTCGGCAGCGGCGACACCCTGGTGCTCGTGCTGAACGCGGGACTGATCGGCGGTCCGATCAACCCGTCGTCCGGGCACTTCGATGGCCTGCAAGCCGGGATCTGGACGGGCATCGACGAACAAACCGCGTGGGAATTGCACCAGCATCTCGATGCGGGCGTGTTGAGCTTTGCCACGGGCGGGCCGTGGATCGGGTCGCTGGACCTGTTCGATGCCACCGGCCGCGCCATGTCCGTTCACCTGCTGCGTCGCGAACGCACCCAGGCCGATGTGGACGTGAGCGCCCTGCGTACCGGCGTGTACCTGGTGCGGGTGCGCACGGATCGTGGCGATCGCGTGGTCCGCTTCGTGAAGCGATAGGTGCGGTGGCCGTGGCACGGAAGTAGTTGCTATGTTGCCTCCGCTCCACCCATGCGCCACATTACCTCGCTCCTCTTCGTCGCCGCCCTCCCGTTCGCCGCCTCCGCCCAGGTACAGAACGGGAGCTTCGAGGACGCCGGTGGCACCTTCGACCTGTCCTACTGGCAATACACGTGCAGCGGCACCTCCCCGCTGCCCGGGCCCGCCGCTCCGGGGTTCGGGAACACCGGTGTGCTGGTGCCGCACAGCAACAGCTTCAGCTGCGGCAACAGCAAATTGTACCAGACCCTGCCCACCGTGCAGGACGGTGAAGTGTACACGCTCTCCGGATGGTGCTGCAACTTCCTATGGATGATCGCCGACCCGTACATCGGTTTCCTCATGGGCAGCAAGAGTTCCTCGGGCACGTTCACCACCTACGTGGGCCCGGTCATGAACACGGGAAGCTGGACCTACCTCAGCGTAACGGACACGTTCCATCTCGCGGTCGGCGATACGGCCCTGGTGATGTGCGACGCCGGCACCGTGAGCGGATCCGGCGGTACGCCGACCTACGGCACCTTCGACGGGATCCTGCTCGAACCTGCGTTCCCTACGGCGATCGCCACCACGACGAGCTCGCTGCCCTGGCGGTACGACCCCATGACCCAGCACATGCTGGTGCACTTTCCCGAGGGCGATGCCTCCGACCTGGCCCTCTTCGATGCCACGGGCCGTTCCCACGCGATGAAGGCATCGCGCAACGGCACCACGCTGAGCGTGGACATGAGCGCGGACAACGAAGGCATCTATCTGCTGCGCATCGGTGCGCGGGTGATCCGCTTCGCGAAGCACTGACCGACCGTTCCCTGCGTTCCAGCCTCCGTTGATCCGATCGCCGACCTCGCGTGTACAGCGGGGTGCACGCGCGGCGTTGTGCGTGCACGAACCAACGGAACATGATCACCCTCCTCTTTTCCATCGGCGCCCTTGCCGTGCTCGCCTTGCTCTTCAGCGACCTGGGATGGAACAATGTGCTGAGCCCGGCACGCAACGAACTGGTGTTCGAAGGGCGGCACCGAGGCTACGGCGCCTACGTATTGCGGCGTGAACACCACCGCACGATCCTGGTGGCGTTCCTGGCCACGCTCGGTCTGTTGGGTGCAGGTGTGGGTGCGCCGCGCTTGTTCCCGCACGGCCCTTCCGAGGGACCCGTGGCACCGCCGAAGCTCGATACCGTGGACGTGGTGTTGATGCCACAACAAGAACAGGCCGAACAGGAACACCGCACCAAGGCACGGACGTCGGAACGACGGCACGATCCGGAGCTGATCCCCGTGGCCATCGACAGCATGCCCCGCCCACTGCCGCTCGATACCAGCGCCATGGCACCGCGTGATCCCGGGCCTGCGGGCGGGGTCGGCGGCACGCCCATCGACAGCACCGGAAACACGAGCGGCCGCTCCGGCCCGACCACGCCGCCGCCCGGACCCGTGTCCTTCGCGGAACGGATGCCGGAATTCCAAGGGGGCGATGCCGCACTGCAAGGGTTCTGGAACAGGAACGTGCACTTCGAAGGGTGGATGCTGGACGGCAGGAAGCGCGCGGTGGTCTATGTCGAATTCGTGGTGGATGCGAACGGCAGGGTGGTGGATGCGCGCATTGCACGCGGCTGCAGTGCCGCGCTGGACCGCGCCGTGCTCGACGCCGTGCGCCGCATGCCGGACTGGTCTCCGGGCAGGCAGGGCGATCGCCCCGTGGCGGTGCGGTTCACGCAACCCGTGCGGTTCACGGTGAATTGAGGTGCGCCCGCACCAGCGCGCTCACCTCCTTCGCCTTGCTGAACACCATCATGT
>CAZFAW010000330.1:0-3516 GCA_964517015.1 uncultured Chryseobacterium sp. | reverse complement strand
AGGTCGCCGCTGATGTGGTAGATCTGGCTGATCAGGGCCACGCAGGCGCAAAGACCGCACGCGAGCAGAACACTGCTGCCTTCGCGCCAGGCCACGGAAGAAGCCCTGCGCAACAGGGTGAAGGCCACAAGCCCCTGTCCCAGCAGAACGGGCAGGAAGGCCAGCAGGGTGCGCGCGGTGCGGGAGAAGTCGTCCCAGTTGTGCGCGACGATGAGGATGATGCCCAGTCCCACCAGCAGGCTGCCGAGGAGGGAGAAGATCAGCAGCATGCGATCGCTGCCGTGATCGGGCGCGTTCGCATAGCGTGCGCGGATGCGCACCGCCTGTTCGGCGGTGATCAACCCTTCACGCTCCAGGGCCGGGAGTTCCTTCAGCAAGGCGCGGCTCATGCACGTGCAATGTAACGGACCGGCGTTCGCGGTGCGCTCATGGCACGGGTTCCTTCTTCACGACCCGGTAACGCAGCATGACATCGGTGAAGGTGTATCGCGTGCCGTTGACGCGAGCCTCGCGCATGCGCATGGGAGCGGACCACTCCAGGTCCTCTTTCGTGGGAACGGGCGGAAGCGGCAGGGGGTCCAGGGCCCATCCGTCCGTGCCATCGAAGTGGAAGCCTACCATTCGGAAAGTGGCCTTGCTGTAGAGACGTGCTTCGCCGGGCACCACCAACGAATCGTCCTGCATGCGCACGTGCGCGGTGTCGATGTCGGCGTAGTGGTTGTCCTGTTCGCCGGCGAAGAGGCTCATGCGCAACGCGCCCTTGTCCAGCGGGCCCGCAGGGAGCAAGCGCGTCGGTACACGGACCTCGATCCGCAGCGCGAGCGAGTGCCGGTCGAGCAGGGGGGGGCGCACTACGCTCAGCAGGGCCACGCCGGCGATCGCGCCGAGCGCACCCAGGCCCAGGGCCAGTGAAAAACCGGTGGCCTTCCAGAACTGCGCCCAGTCCAGCGCATGTGCCAGTCGGGCTCCCAGGATCCCGAAAAGGAACCCACCGATGAACCCCGCCGGGATCAGGATGAAGACCACCAGCATACCACGCCCACCTTCACGGTCGGAGACCTTCAGTTCGCGGGTGACCCGATCGGCCACGGGCGCGGTGACCGCAGCGGTGATGAGCGCGGTGAGCAGGGCGACGGCGAGTGCGATCTTCCAGGACATGGTGTTGCGTTGGGCGGATGAAGGTCGTCAACCGTCCATGAATGCGAAGCGGAGGTGGATGTGCCGCATGATGTGGAGGCGGGGAACCGCTGCGCGAGCAGGATAGGTCCTCCCGCGAGCGGGGCGGGTTGGCCCGAGGGGCGGATCGGGCATGCGGCTGCGTGGGATCACCCCATCACCCGCTCCAGCAATTCCTGCAACAACTCACCATCGCCGGCGCTGCTTCCCCCGAGCCCCTTGCTGCGCAGATCGGTTTGCCGCAGGTGGTGTTGGATGTCGCGCAGCTTCACCGCGGGGTACTGGCGCGCACCGGCCAGGTAATCGCGCACGAAGAACGGGGGAACCTTCAGCGCGGACGCCAGGCCGCCTTCCGACTTGTCGGCACTGGCGTGCACCTGCGCGAGCTTGGCGAAGTAGCGGTGCAGCATTTCCAAGGTCACCACCAACGGGTGCTCCTTGGGATCGTTGGCGAAGACCTGGGCGATGCGCAGGGCCTTGAGGTGATCTCCCGAGCCTATCGCGTTCTGCAGTTCGAAGATGTTGTACTCCTTGCTGATACCCACGTACCGCTGGATGATCTCGGCCGTGATCTTGCCGCCCTCGGGTGTCACCAGGCAGAGTTTTTCGACTTCTCCTGTGACCTTCCCCAGATCGCTGCCCAGGTGGTCGGCCAGCAATTGCGCTTCGGCCGCACCGATCGCACGCTGATGGTGTTTCACATAGCTCTGGATCCAGCCGGGCAATTTGTCGTCGCGCAATTGCTCGCTGAGGAAGACGGCGCCGGTCTTCGCAACGGTCTTTGCAAAGCCCTTGCGGCCATCGATCTTCTTGTGCTTGTGGCAGAGCACGAGCACGGTTGTGGGTGTGGGGTTCTTCGCGTAAGGCTCCAGTTTGTCCCATTGATCGGGGCGCCAGGCCTGTGCCTCGCGCACCACCACCAGCTGGCGCTCGGCCATCATGGGGAATCGGACGCAAGCGTCCTTCACCTGATGGGCATCGGTGTCGCGGCCATAGAGGATCGTCTGGTTGAAGTCGCGTTCGTGCTCCTCGATGGCGTTCTTGCGGATCTCCTCTTCCACGCGGTCGATGAAGAAATCCTCCTCGCCGTGCAGCACATAGACCGGTTTGAACCGGTGCTCGCGCACGTCCTTCACCACGCGCTTGAAATCGTCGATCACGCTCATTCGAACCGCAGGTGCTTCACGCTGCGCCCTTCGTTGATGATCTCGCGCAGGCTTGCGATGCCGATGCGCACGTGCAGTTGGGCGAAGTTGCCGGTCACCTTCTGGTCGCTCGTGCTGGTCTTCACCCCCCAGGGCACCATGGGCTGGTCGCTCACCAGGAGCAGCGCGCCGGTGGGTATGCCGTTGGAGAAACCGGTGATGAAGAGCGTGGCCGTTTCCATGTCGATGCCCATGCATCGCATGGCGCGCAGCTTGTCCTTGAATTTCTCGTCGTGCTCCCACACGCGCCGGTTGGTGGTGTACACCGTTCCGCTCCAGTAATCCAGGTCCATGTCGCGGATCACGCCGCTCACCGCGCGATGGATCATGAAGCTGGGAAGGGCGGGCACCTCCTTGGGGAAATAATCGTCGCTGGTGCCTTCGCCGCGGATCGCCGCGATGGGCAGGATCAGGTCGCCCAATTCGTTCTTCTTCTTCAGGCCGCCGCACTTGCCTAGGAACAGTACGGCCCGGGGGTCTATCGCGCTCAACAGGTCCATGACCGTGGCGGCGTTGGCACTGCCCATGCCGAAGTTGATCATGCACATGTCGTCGGACACGGCGAGCCGGAACGCCTTGCCCGCATCGTGCACTACGGCACCGGTCTGCTGGCAGAAGATGTCCAGGTAGTTGTCGAAGTTGGTCAGCAGCACGTGCGGCCTGAACCGTTCCAGTGGCGCGCCGGTATACCGGGGCAGCCAGTTGCTCACGATGTCTTCCTTGGTATGCACCTTTGGGTCGATGGCCGCTGAACGCACCCTGGCGCTTCCGGACCACGGCGTCAAACTTAAACAGGACCCCGACGGTGTGAAGGTCTTCGACCCATCGCGCCGCCGCTGGCTGTTGTGCACGCCGGAGGAATGGGTGCGGCAGCATTTCCTGCTCCACCTCGTGCACGACCTGGAATGCCCCCTCTCGCTGATCCGCACGGAGCATGCGCTCACCCTGAACGGCATGACCAAGCGTGCCGACATCGTGGTGCACGGCACGCGCGGCGAGCCCGTGGCACTGGTGGAATGCAAGGCACCGGACGTTGCCCTGGACCAGGCCGTGTTCGATCAGGCGGCCCGGTACAACCGGGTCTTCCGCGTGAAATGGCTGCTGGTGACCAATGGCCTGCAGCACTACTGTTGCG
>CAZFAW010000329.1:0-3532 GCA_964517015.1 uncultured Chryseobacterium sp. | reverse complement strand
GAAGCCGTTGTACCAACGACCCTTGTACAAGGATCGCAGAGCTTTCCTGGTGATCCTATTGATCGTGTTGCTTGCGATCTTGCTGGCCGAACTGTGAGCCCCTCATCGTGGCGAACCGGATGCCGCGTCCAGGTCCGACAACCGGGTGGGAGAGGCCATCGATTCCAACGGGATCACCTGCACATCGTGGCCGTGCAATGCCCAGTTCAGCGGATAATGGTCCTGTCGAAGATCGAGCTCCGATTGCCGGTCCGGGTTGAAGTAGACCAGCACCCACTTCCGGTCCGATGAGCGCATCATGGGATGGATGAAAGCGCCGACGTGTTCGAGCACTCCATCGGTGGCCTTCAACCGACCCATCACCGTTTCGAACTCGGGTGTGCCTTGTGCGATCCGTTCTGCCGCAGGCGCGCTGATGCCGATCACGTAGACCTTGCCCGGAACGTACTCGCTGGTTCCTTGGGCCGGTGCGGTGACCGTAGGCGCACCCCCGCCCAACGCAAGCAGGTACAGGGCGATCCGATGACGAGGAACGAGGGCGTACATGCAAGGGTGGGAGAGTTGGACCCTGTGCCGACACAAATGAAAATGCAATTACCAGTGATCGGCAACCCCGGGGGGAGGGTATTTCTGCCGGAAATGCGACCTCCGTTTTGGATTCCCATCCACGATCCGATACGCGGCGGGTCCTTACGGGATCGGGGTTGGTGCATGGCATTTCGGGGGATCCCACCACGGTCCATCACGCGCCCAAACCACGTCGATGCAACCCCGCGCTACTTTCCCCGCCTCGTTGCAACACATGGCCATGCGAACACACCCCATTCGGTACACGATCGTTCTTCTGCTTGCGCTCGGCCACCTGTCCGCGCTTCGAGCCCACGAGGGCATGTGGCTGCCCACCGTGCTCGCCAGCGTGGAAGACGCCATGCAAGCCGAAGGTCTTTCCCTGAGCGCCGAAGACATCTACAGCGTGAACCACGGTAGTTTGAAGGATGCCGTTGTGCTCTTCGGCGGCGGCTGTACGGCCGAGGTGATCAGCGACCAGGGGTTGATCCTCACCAACCATCATTGCGGTTTCAGCGCCATCCAGCAGCACAGTTCCCTGGACCACGACTACCTGACGGACGGGTTCTGGGCCGCCGACCTTTCCGCTGAACTCTTGAACCAAGGCCTCACCGCCACCTTCGTTGTGCGGATGGAGGATGTGACCGATCGGATCCTCGCCACCTTGGGCGCGGGCCTCACCGAGGCCCAGCGCAAAGAGGCCATCGCCAAGGCCGGCGACGCGATGGTGAAGGCGGCGATCGAAGGCACCCACTTCAACGCCGTCGTGCGCTCCTTCAGCTACGGGAACCAGTTCATGCTCATCGTTACGGAGACCTTCCGCGATGTGCGCCTGGTGGGCGCGCCACCGGGTGCCGTGGGCAAGTTCGGTGGCGACTCCGACAACTGGATGTGGCCGCGGCACACGGGAGATTTCTCCATGTTCAGGATCTACTGCGCGGCCAACGGCGATCCGGCCGATCCCTCGCCGGACAACGTGCCCTTCCACCCGCGCCATGTGCTGCCCGTGTGCCTGGACGGAGTGAAGGAGGGCGACTTCGCCATGATCTTCGGCTTTCCCGGCAACACGCAACGGTACCTGAGCAGTCCTGCGGTGCAGCACATCCTCGACGTGCAGGACCCCTTGCGCATCCGCATGCGGCAGGCCGGCCTGGGCGTGATCGATCCCGCCATGCGCGCCAGCGACAAGGTGCGCATCCAGTATGCCGATAAGCAGAGCAGCATCAGCAACGGCTACAAGAAGTGGATCGGTGAAGTGCGCGGGCTGAAGGAAATGGACGCCGTGCAACGAAAACAGGCCTTCGAGGCGGAGTACCGGCACCGGGCGGACAGTGCCGGCCGCACCGATCTGGCTGCCGTGCTGCCCGACTTGAAGACCGTTTACGCGGAATGGGCCCCGTTCGCCGTGGCGCGCGACCTGTTCGTGGAATTGGTGTACAACGGCCCGGAAGTGATGGAATTCGCCGATCGCTTCGAAGACCTCGCCCTGCACGGCGATCGTCTGGAGAAGGAGGGCAAGCGCACCATCGAACTCGACCGCCTTCGAACGTCCGTGGCAGGCTTCTACAAGGACTACGACCCCACCGTGGACGAGGCCCTGTTCGTGGCCCAATTGCCCATCTACAGGAGCATGGTGCCGAAGGACCTGGAACCGGCTGAGCTGGCGGTACTGGACACGAAGTTCAAGGGCGACGTGGCCCGCTACGCGCGGGATCTCTACAGCCGCTCGGTGTTCCCCGACCCCACGAAGTTGAACGCGCTGCTGGCGCAACCCACGGCAAGGAACATGAAGAAGCTCGCAGCAGATCCAATCTTCATGCTGGCACAGGGCTTCTTCTCCCGGTACATGGGAACGGTGCGCCCGCGCCTGGCCGCTTTGAGCGAACGCATCGATGCCGGTATGCGCGACTACGTGAAGGGCATGTGGCAGCTTTTCCCGGAGAAGCCCTACTGGCCCGATGCCAACAGCACCTTGCGCTTGAGCTACGGCCATGTGGAGGGGAGCGTGCCGCGGGATGGCGTGCGGTACACGCCGTTCACCACGCTCGACGGGGTCATGGCGAAATATGTTCCGGGCGATGCCGAGTTCGATCTGCCGGAGCGGTTGCGTGCGCTCCATGCGGCGCACGACTACGGCCCGTACGCGGAGAACGGCCGCATGCCGGTGTGCTTCACTTCGAGCCTGCACACCACGGGTGGCAACAGCGGCAGCCCCGTGCTGAACGGGCGGGGCGAATTGATCGGCTTGAACTTCGATCGCACGTGGGAAAGCACCATGAGCGACGTGATGTTCGATCCGGCGAAGTGCCGCAACATCGCCGTCGATATCCGGTACGTCCTCTTCATCATCGACAAGTATGCCGGCGCGCACCGCCTGGTGGAGGAAATGCACCTGGTGCACGCACCCGCCGCACCTGCATCGGCACCGATCGCACGCTGATGGCCTGGACCGAACACACCGGGAAACTGGAGCGCACCTTCCGGTTCTCCGACTTCAGCGAAGCCTTCGCCTTCATGACCCGTGTGGCGCTGCTCGCGGAGAAGATGGACCATCATCCGGAGTGGCGCAACACCTGGAACACCGTACACATCGCCTTGAGCACGCACAGCGCCGGCGGCACCATCACCCCAAAGGACCGGGCGCTGGCTGCGGCCATCGATCGACTGGCCCCCTGAAATGAAGAAGCCCCGCTGGTGCGGGGCTTCCGTGCGGTCGTGCGCCGGGATCAGTGGCCCACCTTGGCGGGCGTGGCCACCTTCGGAGCGTTCGGATCGGCGTGCACATTGGCCTTGATGCGCAGGATCGTTTGCTTCGGTTCGGTGTTCGCCACCACGGTCACCTGCTTTTGCTGGGCGTTCTCCTGCTTGCCCGGCTTGTACACCACATCGATGTTGCCGGTGGCACCCGGAGCGATCGGCTCCTTCGGGTAGCTGGGCACGGTGCACCCGCAGCTGCCGGTGGCAC
>CAZFAW010000328.1:2138-3540 GCA_964517015.1 uncultured Chryseobacterium sp. | reverse complement strand
TGCACCACCAATCGCGTTGCGAACGCGGAACCGCCGGCGGCGGCATGCACCACATACGTGCCGTTCTCCAGTCCGCTCACGTCGATCGGAACGCGGATGCTTCCCGCGGGGATCGCCTGGGCCTGGATCGTGCGACCCAAGGCATCGAACACGGCGATCGTGGATCCCCTCGGCGCAGCGGATGCGAGGACCACCAAGGCTTGCTGCGATGCCGGACAGGGGAACACCTGGATCGGGGCACTTGCGGTTTCCTGTGCGCTGGCGATCCCCACCATGGGTTCGGCCAGCGCCAGCCGCACCCACGGCGTGCGGCTGGACCAGTGCACCACTTCGGTCGGTCCCGTCAACAGCACGGCACCGCCGAAAGGCGACGCGCCGCTGGTGGCCACACGCACGGCACCGCTGTCGGGAATGCTCTCGATCAGTGCGAACACGTCGCCGGAAACGGGGCCGTAGGGTTCGGTGAAGGGCAGGTACACCGGATCGCCGTAGAAGCTCGTGTACAGGTCGTCGCTGCTCACCTCGCCCACCACGCTGGTGGCGAGTTCGTTCAAAAGGCCGTCCATCAGGCGCGCGCGCACCTGGGCTCCTTCCTCGGTGCCGAACGCATAGCGCACGCGGAGCCCGTACACCACCGAGCCATCACCCTCCAGTTCGAACCGGGTACCGGCGCTGAACTTGTTGCCGGTAGCGCCCAGGGATCCATCGGGGGAATCGCGATCGGCGGCCATGGTGCTGTATGCGCCGTCGAACCCGGCACCGGTCACACGGATGCTGTCGGCCCAGGCCTGGTTGTCGGGCAGATCATCGGCTCCGTCGTGCTGGGCGTTCCAATTGAAACGGACCCGACCCGCGGCAACCGGCATCCAGCCCAGGTCCAGCACCAGGGTGTCCCGCTCGCCCGGTGCGAGCACCGGAGCGGTAGTGCTCGTATTGATCGCCACCTGCGTGCCTCCCACCACGGCTTCCACGGTGAAGGATACGTCGGTCAGCGGGGCGGTACCCCGGTTCAGGACCACCGCGCTCGGTCGCACGGTGCTGGTACCGGCCTGCTCCAGGGGCAGCATCCGATACACGACACCGCGTGTATCGCTGAAGAAGAGGTCGGCGGTGATATCGGCCGGAGAGGCATCGATCAAGGCGAGATCGTGCGTGGAACGTTCGTAGATGCACACGTCGTCGATCGCGAGGCCGGCGGCGTACTGGCCGTTGTCGCTCCAGGTGAAGCGGACTTGCAGCGTGGCTGCCCCGTCGAAGGCCGAGAGGTCCAGCCAAAGCGGTTGCCAGGTATGCGGTACGGCGGTCACCGTGAGCAGGGAGGTCCAATCGACGCCGTTCGTGCTGGCTTCCACATGGGCGGGCCCGCCGCCGAAGCTCTGGTCCAGGAACACGCTGCCTTCGA
>CAZFAW010000328.1:0-2038 GCA_964517015.1 uncultured Chryseobacterium sp. | reverse complement strand
TCGAACGGTTCGGAAAAGAAACAGGGCGGGGCGTTCTGTGCCAGTGCGACCGAAACGGCCGCAACGGCCGCGCCCGTGGTCCACACCCTTCTACGAGGTCCGATCATGTGCGCTCAGGCCGGTTGTGTTTCGTATTCCGCGATCGGCGGGCAGGTGCACACCAGGTTGCGGTCGCCATAGGCGTTGTCAACGCGACTCACCACGGTCCAGTACTTCCAGTCGCGCTGGTGGGCGCTCGGGTAGGCGGCCTGCTCGCGACCGTAGGCGTGGCTCCAGCTATCGCCGGTCACTTCGTCGGCGGTGTGCGGGGCGTTCTTCAGCACGTTGTCCAGTTTGTCGGACTTCCCGTTCTCGATGGCCGCGATCTCCGTGCGGATGTGGATCATGGCGTCGCAGAAGCGGTCGAGTTCGGCCTTCGATTCGCTCTCGGTGGGTTCCACCATCAAGGTGCCCGCCACGGGGAAGCTCACCGTGGGCGCGTGGAAGCCATAGTCCATCAACCGTTTGGCGATGTCCTCCACCTCCACGCCGGCGGTCCGTTTGAACTCCCGGCAGTCGAGGATCATCTCGTGCGCCACCATGCCCTGGTCGCCCACGTACAGGATCGGGTAGTGTTCGGCCAGGCGGGCCTTCATGTAGTTCGCGTTCAGGATCGCGGCCTCGGTGCTGGCCTTCAACCCTTCGCTGCCGAGCATCTTGATGTAGCCGTAGCTGATCAGCAGGATGAGCGCGCTGCCCCAGGGCGCCGCGCTCACGGCGTGGGTGGCCTTGTCCCCGCCGGTCTTCACGAGGGGATGGCCGGGCAGGAAGGGCTTCAATTTGTCGTTCACACAGATGGGGCCCATGCCGGGGCCGCCACCGCCGTGCGGGATGGCGAAGGTCTTGTGCAGGTTCAGGTGGCACACATCGGCGCCGATGTTGCCCGGACTGGTCAGGCCCACCTGCGCGTTCATGTTCGCCCCGTCCATGTACACCAGGCCGCCGTTGGCGTGCACGATGCCCGTGATCTCCATGATGCCTTCCTCGTACACACCGTGCGTGCTGGGATAGGTCACCATCAGGCAGCTCAGCTCGGTCTTGTGCGCTTCGGCCTTGGCGCGCAGGTCGGCGATGTCCACATGGCCTTCGTCGTCGGCTTTCACCACCACGATCTTCATGCCCACCATGGCCGCGCTGGCGGGGTTGGTACCGTGCGCGCTGCTTGGGATCAGCGCCACATTGCGGTGGCCCTCGCCACGTGATCCATGGTAGGCGCGGATCACGAGCAGTCCCGCGTATTCGCCCTGTGCCCCGCTGTTCGGCTGCAGCGATACCCCGGTGAACCCGGTGCACTTCGCCAGTGCGTCGCTCAGTTCGGCGAACACCTGCTGGTAGCCGCCGCTTTGTTCCACCGGTGCGAAGGGGTGCAGGTTGGCCCACTCCGGCCAGGTGAGCGGCATCAAGGTGCTCGCGGCGTTCAGCTTCATGGTGCACGAGCCCAGGGGGATCATGCCGTGCGTGAGGCTGAAGTCGCGGTTCTCGAGCTTCTTGATGTAGCGCATCAGTTCCGTTTCGGTGTGATGCGTGTTGAAGACCGGATGGGTGAGGAAGTCGCTCGTACGCTGCAGGGCGGAAGGAATGGCGGACGCGGAGCCGTTGGTGGCGGCCGTGGCCTTCTTCCCGGCGGCCTCGGCCAGCGCGGCGATCAGGTCGTTCACGTCCTGCGTGCGCACGGTCTCGTCCAGGCTGATGCTGACATGATCGCCGCTGTAGCGCAGGTTGATGCCCTTCGCTTCCATCGCCGACCTCACCTTCTTCACCTCCGCCCCGGAAAGCGTGATCGTGTCGAAGAAGCCGTTGTTCTTCACCGCATATCCGAGCGCTTTCGCACCGGCGGCCACTTGATGGGCGAAGCCGTGCACGCGCTTCGCGATGCGCTTCAGGCCTTCGGGACCATGGTATACCGCGTACATGCCGGCCATGGTGGCTAGGAGCGCCTGAGCCGTGCAGATGTTCGAGGTGGCCTTGTCGCGGCGGATGTGCTGCTCGCGCGTTTGCA
>CAZFAW010000327.1:0-3543 GCA_964517015.1 uncultured Chryseobacterium sp. | reverse complement strand
TCCACGAGCAATCGCAGGTCCGCCGCGGTGATCGGGGAGGTCTTCGGCGTGAAGCACAAGCTGAAGGTGCCGTTGAACGCCGTGTTGGTGAGCTTCCACTCCCGGTTCAGGCGGCTGTAGATACCCACCCCCCCGGGTCGTTCGGATGCCGTAGCCGAAAGCGCCCGCATCTGACCGCCATTGTGCCCGATGACCAACGATTGGAGATCACCGGAGAAAGTGGACGTGTTCGCTGCATTGGTCGAGGCCAGGGTGCCTATGTAGATGCGGGTGCTGTCGTCCTGCTGGCGCGACTGCTTCTGGTACAACCCCTGGCTATCGTCGCGGATCACACCGATGATGCCGTTCACATAGCCGCCACCGAGGGCGAAGATGTTGGTGCCCGCGGTGTTGAAGTAGTCATGGCCGCTTAGCGTGACGGAGTACTTGAGCGCGAGGTACGATTCAATGCGTTGATGCACCGCTTGTGACAAGCCGCCGGTGTAGATCACCAGTTCCATCAGGTCCCCGGTGAAGGGGTAGTTGGTCCCATCGGTGGTCACCAGTTCGTTGTCGCCCACCTGTGCGATGCTGTTGTTCATGGTGATGGACGTGTAGGACGTGCTCGATGGTCCGGCGGCGCCGTTGCAGAACGCCTGCACCTTGGTCGCTTCGCCGCCGTTGTAGATGCCACTATTGTCCGCTTTCACTGCCACGAGGTTGGTGCGCGCTGCGGGCAATTGCGTGGTGGTGTTCGGCGAAACCCTGTTGTAAGTGGCGGGCACATCACAATCGAACACTGCGGCCCCGGCCCAGTTCATGGACAGCGACACGCGGTTCAATCCGTTCGCCCCGCCCGCCGTGAACAGCCAGTCGAAATCGCCGGCGGCGTTGTCGTAGTACACCGCATAGATGTTCAACTTGTTGTAGGTGGTACCGTTGGTGAGCAGTCCGTATGTGTTGGCCAGATAGTGGTTCCCGAAGCGGATCGACGGATTGTAGTTGCAGAAGGTGGATCCGGACCCGTCGTACCAGCTCGGACGTTGACCTGCTACGCCCTGCGCCATGTGGAAGCCATTGGAGGCCTCGTTCCAAGTCGCGACGGCCGTACCATTCGTACAAGGCGCCCCGCTCGCATCATAGACCGACCCGGTGGCCGGGTACCAGGCGCGCAAGCCGGTGGAATAGCCTCCGGGGGGTGTGGAAGGACACACCTGGTTCGTCGTCAACGTGCCTACAACGGTGTTCACCACGAGGCCGGCCACGGCCCCTGTTCCACCGGCGCGGATGATGTTGCCTCCCGCGCTCCCGGTCGCACTGACGTACAATCCACTGATCGTGAAACTGTCCGAGCGGGTGTTCCGCGTACCACGGGTGCTCTGGTAGGTGATCGTGACCAGGCTCGCCGCTACGGTGATCGTGGCCGCCACGTTGATGTCCCCGCTCAAGGGGTTCGTGACACTACCGGTACCCGCGAGGAACAGATAGTTGGCCGGGGGGCTTATCGTGATCGTGTAATTGGTGCTAGCAAGTGGCAGCCCGATGTCGTTCACCGCTCCTTCTGTGATCACGATGTTGCCCAGGGGCAGGTACGTGCTGTTGAAATTGCAATAGGTGATGGAGAGGGTGGGCGCGGTGATGACCACGTTCGCCCCCAGGAGCGAAGCTGAACCCATCGCCGCAGCGAAGGCAAAGATCCGTTGGAAGCGGGGCATCCGGTCGCGGCGTGGCAGGAGCAAGTGCGCTCGGCTCGACTTGGTCGTGCAGGCCGCGGTGCCGCTGGTCGGGGAGAAGTTCCACGAGGTGTTCATCCGAAATCGGTATGGAGAAGTGGCGCTGATACGTGCTCATGCCTTTGGGGGTTCGACGAAGCCGCATTCCCGATCGCCCAGCGCGATCAGGAAGGACGGGAATGCACGATGCCCCTCGATCGCTCGAGGGGCATCATGCACCCGTCAACCAGAACGTGCACCCGCCTACCGTACGTAGTCCCGATGGCGGAGCACACAGCCAAGCTAGAGACGGGAATGCCCGGGATGGTCGATCGATCGGGCAGTGGTCGGCCCGATCGGGTCACCGGTCGTATGCAGGCTCCTTCCGGGGGGAGTGTGCGATCGACGAGGCGATACCGCGCTCAGGCCACGCGCTTCAGGTGGAACGGCTTCACGGTGGACACCTCACCATCCAGCACCATGAGGTAATACTCCTCTCCGTTCAGGTCGGTGATGCGTACGCGTGTTTGCGGTCCGTTCACGTCGCCGGTCTTCACGATGCGCCCGCTGGGGTCGCAGATGTCGAACAGTGCGCCTTCGCTGCCGGGCTCGTAGTCGAACATCAGCAGGCGTTCGAGCTGGTCGATCCGGATCCGGATGTCGCTTTGTTTCCTGTCCATGGGGAGAAGTGACGGGCCGTTCCTACGCAGGATCGTACCGTCGGGTTCCGATCACTGCCCCAGGGGCCGCGGTCTTACTTTGGCGGAATGTCCGACCGACCGATCCGCGCCCTGATCGTCGACGATGAGGAGCTTGCCCGCGAGAACCTGCGCATGATGCTGGCCGATGAATGCCCGCTGGTCGAAGTGGTGGGAACGGCGGACGGCCCCGAGACCGCGCGAGCAGCGATCGACGAACTGGACCCCGACCTCTTGCTCCTCGACATCCGCATGCCGAGCGACGCGGAGGGCTTCGACCTGTTGGAGAGCCTTCCGCGGCTTCGTGCACTGGTCATCTTCGTCACTGCGTTCAAGGACTATGCGATCCAGGCCTTCCATGCGAACGCGGTCGACTACATCCTCAAACCCATCGACCCGGATGAACTAAAGGCGGCCATCGAGAAGGCCGAGGGCCGCCTTGCACGCATGCACACCGACGGAGGCGAGCAACAACGCTACCAGAGCGACCTCCGCACCCTTGTACGGCAGATCAAGGAACACGGCGTGGAACGGATCGCCGTGGACCACGCCCGCGGTTTCAAGCTCTTCGATCCGCACACCATCGCCTATCTGGAAGCCGACGGGAACTGTACAGTGCTCCATTTCACGGATGGGAGCCGCTATCTGGACACCCGAACGCTGAAGACCTACGAGGACGTGCTGGACCCGTCCCAATTCCTGCGGGTGCACCGTTCGTTCCTGGTGAACACCACCCAATTGCGGGAATACCTGCGCGAGGATGGCCACTGGGCCGTGATGCGGGACGGAGCACGCGTTCCGATCGCACGCAACCGGCTGGACGAGTTCCTGGCCGCCGTTCGCTGAGCGCCGTTCACTCCTCACGGCGCACCTTTCGCTCGATCGATCCCGCACCTTGCCACATGCACCATCGTACCCATGGGCTGCGCGCTACTTTTTCGTTCCCAAACCCTTGTTGCCATGTTGCGAGCATTGATCGTTGACGATGAAGCGGATGCGCGGAACAACCTGCGCTTGATGATCGAGGAATCCTGCCCGGGGGTGGAGGTCGTGGGGCAGGCCGGGAGCGCGGCGGAAGCGCGTGCGTTCATCGAACGGGAACCCGTGCAAGCCCTCTTCCTGGACGTGAAGATGCCCGGAGAGGACGGCTTCTC
>CAZFAW010000326.1:0-3544 GCA_964517015.1 uncultured Chryseobacterium sp. | reverse complement strand
TAGCCGTCTCGTGCGGCTCCGCGAGCGTCGCAAGCCACGCTTTCGAAATACCATCTGTGGCCGCGGCGTAGAGTCCGTAAAGCACGAACAGCACCACGTAATATCCCAGGCCGGCCTCGCGCATCATACCGAAGTACACCAGCGCGAACGCCAACAGCCCGAGCAACAACATGCGCTTCAAGCCCACGCGGTCTGCGATACGTCCCATGGGAAAGGCTGTTGCCGCGTACACAGCATTGAAGAAGATGTACATGCCGATCACGCCCGTATCGCTCAGACCCGTGCTCTTCGCGCGCAACAGCAAAAAGGCGTCTGCACTGTTCACCAGCGAGAACACCAGCAGGCCGGCGGCCAGCCGCCTGTAAGCCTTCGGCGCAACGCGCCAATGACCCAGGAACCGAAAGAAGCCCTGACGCGGCGCGTTCGGTCGTGGGGCCATTGTGCGCTCGCCCAACAGGTGGGTGCACGCGAACGCAAGCAACCCCGGCACCAGCGCGATCAGGAACATGCGCTTGTAGTCGCCCGGGTGCAGGCTCAAGTACCAAAGCGCCATCGCTGGGCCGATCACCGCACCGATCGTATCCATGCTGCGATGAAGGCCGAACACCGCTCCACGCGTGCCCGGCGTGCTCTCCGAGCCCAACAGGGCATCGCGTGCGGCCGTGCGCACTCCTTTGCCCAACCGGTCGAGGGTTCGTGCAAGGAAGATCCACCAGGGCGCCGCCCAGATCGCCAGCATGGGGCGGCTTAGCGCGCTGAACAGGTATCCCGTGCGAATGAAGGGGATGCGCGTGCCTCGCCGATCGCTTTGTTGTCCGAAATATCCTTTGCTCAACCCCGCCGTCGCCTCCGCAAGGCCTTCAAGCACCCCGATCAGAACCACGCTGAAGCCGATGCTCTTCAGGTAGATCGGCATCACGGGGATCAATAGTTCGCTGGCCGCGTCGTTCAATAGGCTGACCAGCGACAAGATCCAGACGGTCCGTGTGATCCCGCGGAACATGGGGCGAACCTAGTGGTCGGTGTGTCGTTCCGGGTCGTATCCGCCGAGGTCTTCACCAATGGCCCGGATGTGTGCATCTTCGTCTCCCCGGTCCCGATCCGGCCACACCATGAAGCGTTCCATCCGACCTGATGGGTTCGTGCAGAACCCTGCCTTCCCCTTCACACCTGCCGTTGAAACCAATGGTCTCATTTTCATCAGCGGCCAGGTAGCCAACGTGGGCAATGCCCCCGCCTTGCGCAACACCAATATCGCCGAAGAGACCACCCAGGTCATGGAGAACCTCGGCGCCATTTTGAAGGCGGCCGGTCTGGGCTACGACGACCTGGTCAAGTGCACCATTTATGTCAGCAGCTTGCAGTACTACGCCGAGGTGGGGCGTATCTACATGAGCTATTTCAAGGGCGATGTACCCGCGCGTGAAACCATTGCCGTGAAAGAACTGCCGCGCGGGGCCAATGTGGAGATCAGCGCAGTGGCCGCCCGTTCCTGACCACGCTCGGTCCGGCTCCTCCTGAACCGGGAACTTCGACTGTCGACCCGGCCCCTTGGTCGCGCCGTTCGTCGTATGTCCAACGGTTCATCCTCGCTGTGGCGGCAGGCTGCGTTCGTTACGCGTCCCCCTGCAAACCGCCCGGATGCGCCCTTACCTTCTCCCGTTGCTGTTGCTGCTCTCCCGGGTCCACGCCCAATCGTTCGAGCGGTCGGTGGCCGCGCCCGCGTTCTCGATCGAACCCGCCATTCGAAGCGGGCAATTGGAGCAAGCCACCGGTAGCGCATTCGTACTCACCAACTCCACCATTGGCGCGCTGGGCGATTCCGATCTGCTGCTATTGAAGCTCGATGTCGCCGGCAACATCATCCATCAACTCCGGTTGGGCGATACCGGCGGAATGGGTTACCACGACGTGGGCACGGAAGCGGTGGAACTCGGAGGCGGGCTCTACATCTGCGGGTATACCCGATCGATCGATACGGCTTCGCCGCCTACGTTCACTTCGTTCCTCCTGCGGACGGATACCGCCCTCACCCTGCAATGGCAGAAGAACTATCTGCTTCCTGGACCCATGGAGCTTTATGCGAACTCCATGGCCACTACCGCCAACGGGCAACTGCTCCTCGCGGGCCAGCTCTTCGATGGCGCCGATTTCCACACCGTGTTGATGAAAGTGGCCGCCAACGGCAACACCATCTGGATACGGCGCTACGAGATCCCGTTCGGGGAACGCGTGCGTTGCGTGCGCGAGCTTCCCAACGGGGAGATCCTGCTCTGCGGCAATGTGGTCTTTGGATTCGAATTGGCCCTGCCCTTCGCGTTCAAGGTCGATGCGAACGGCGGCTTCGTGTGGGGACGCTATTACAACTACCCGCCGTCAAGCCCCGCCGAACAGTCCGACCTCCTCTTTGTCCATGCACAGTCGCTCGCGGACATCCTGCTATGCGGACACACCGATGTGGTGGGCGCCGGCGCCGAAGACCTTTATGTGGTGGACATCGACAGCAGCGGGGCGGTGAACTGGGCGCGTACCTATGGTGGAAGCCAATTCGAAATGCCCTCGGCCGTGCACTTTGACGCTGTTTCGAACGAGGTGGTGATGCTCGGCAACTCCTCCTCGTTCAACGGTTCGTTCGCTCCTCTACCGCTGGCTTTGGGCATCTCTCCCTCCGGCACGTTGCTCCATGCGGCACTCTTTGGCGATACTGCCAACACCGAGCTTGCGTTATTGGACCATTACCAGCGGGTCGCCTCAGACCGTATCGTCTTGTCGGGTTGGCGTGGCTTCCCGAACGACGACCGTTACCTGGCCGGCGTGGACAACGACTTGATGAACACCTGCCATGCCTTTCCGGTCACCCCCGTGGTGTCCGCACAGGTTTGCGGCACCGGCGTGTTCACCGCAGTGGTCTCCCAGCCCGGTGTTCTACAGAACGACCTTGGGTTCGGGGTGTTCTCCTTTTCCGGAGACTCTCTGTTGTGTGCTACGACCACGAGTGTCTTGGAGATTCCACCGGCGGGCGGGCTCTTCCTTTCTCCCGACCCCGCAGATGAGTTCACCGAGCTCCATTCCTCCGGCGGCTTCTTCCCTTCGGACCGGATCACGTTGACCGATGTCGAGGGGCGCGTGGTGCGCTCCCTCCACCCTTCGGGCGAAGTCTTACGGATCCGGCGCGATGGTCTTCCCTCGGGGGTGTATCACGTGGTGCTGATGCAGAGTAACGGGGAACGCGCAACCGCGCGCCTCCTCTTCCGCTAGCTCCGGCGGTCCGCCACGGGTCGGGTATCTTCGCAGCCCGCGTCCGACGCGGATCCCGTGATGGCGCCCAGCGAAGCATACGACGTGGTGGTGGTGGGCGGCGGCCATGCCGGCTGTGAAGCGGCGGCGGCAGCGGCCAATCTTGGCAGCCGCGTATTGATGATCACCATGAACATGGGGGTGATCGGGCAAATGAGCTGCAATCCTGCCATGGGTGGCGTGGCCAAGGGACAGATCGTGCGCGAGATCGACGCCTTGGGTGGCTATAGCGGTATCGTGAGCGATC
>CAZFAW010000325.1:0-3568 GCA_964517015.1 uncultured Chryseobacterium sp. | reverse complement strand
GCGATGAGAACTTCATCGTGTTCAGCGCCAGCCGCGACGGCAAGGAGGTGAAGGCGTTGACCCCTGAAAAGGGTGTTCGCGCCGGCATCATGAACGACCTGCACAACCTGCCCGGCATGGAGACCAAGGTGCTGGTGCAGATGAACCAGCGCAACCCGCAGGTGTTCGACCCCTACCTGTGCGACATCGTGAGCGGAGAATTGAAACCGTTGTACGACAACAGCAAGGACAACTTCGAAGGATGGGTGACGGACCACACCGGTACGATCCGATTCGCCACGAAGACCGACGGCACGGACAACGTGTTCTACTACCGCGCGAGCGAGAAGGAGCCCTTCACCGAGTACATGCGCACCGGCTTCAAGGACAGCTGGAACCCGCTGCTGTTCACCTTCGACAACAAGAACCTGATCGTGAGCCACAACCTGAACGGTCGCGACAAGACCGCGATCGCGGAGTGGGACCTGGCCGGCAAGAAGGAGACCAAGCTCCTGTTCGAGAACGCCGACTTCGACGTGGACGGCGTGGATTGGAGCCGCAAGCGCCAGGTGCTCACCATGTTCACCTGGGAAGGCGAAAAGTCCGAGAAGCGCATCATCGACGAGCAGACCAAGAAACTGTACGATCTGCTCGAGAGCAAGTTCCCGGGGTACGAAGTGGCCGTGGCCAGCGAGAACGATGACGAGACCAAACGCACGATCTGGGTGGGCAGCGACCGCGTGACCGGCCGTTTCTATTACCAGGAGGACGGCAAGGACGAACTGCAACTGCTCTGCGACCGCACCCCCTGGCTGAAGGAGGAGCAGCTCGCCGAAATGAAGCCCATCACCTATACCAGCCGCGACGGCATGACGATCCATGGATACCTGACGCTGCCGAAAGGCCGCGCGGCGAAGGACCTGCCGGTGGTGGTGAACCCCCACGGCGGCCCGTGGGCCCGGGACAGCTGGGGCTTCAACCCCGAGGTGCAGTTCATGGCCAACCGCGGGTACGCGGTGTTGCAAATGAACTTCCGCGGAAGCACCGGTTTCGGTCGCAAGTACTGGGAGGCCAGTTTCAAGCAATGGGGCAAGACCATGCAGAACGACATCACCGACGGTGTGGAGTGGCTGGTGAAGCAGGGCATCGCCGACCCGAAGCGCGTGGCCATCTACGGAGGCAGCTATGGTGGATACGCCACGCTTGCGGGCATCACTTTCACCCCCGAGGTGTATGCCTGTGCGGTGGACTACGTGGGCGTGAGCAACATGTTCACCTTCATGAACACGGTGCCCCCCTACTGGGAGCCGTTCAAGAAGATGATGTACGAAATGGTGGGCGATCCCAAGGCCGACAGCTTGTTGCTGCGCGATGCCTCGCCGGTGTTCTTCGTGGACCGCATCAAGTGCCCGCTCTTCATCGCACAAGGCGCCAATGATCCGCGCGTGAACAAGGCGGAGAGCGACCAGGTGGTGGAGGCCCTGAAGGCCCGTGGGATCGCCGTGGAGTATATGGTGAAGGACAACGAGGGGCACGGCTTCCACAACGAGGAGAACCGGTTCGATTTCTACGGCGCCATGGAGAAGTTCCTGGACCAGCACATCGGCAGCGGGTACAAGCCCACCGCGCTCGATGGATCGACCACCAAACCCGTGAACGGGGAACAACCCAAGAACGAGGAACAGGAAAAGGAAGAGAAGAAAGCGGCCTGATCACCGCTCCGTGTTCTCTTTCCCAGAGCGGCCCCGAGCGATCGGGGCCGCTCCCGTTCAGGGGTCTATCTTCGGCCGCCCTTCGCCATGAACGACTGGAAGACCCGCCTGTTCCGCAGGGTGGACAACGCGCACCGCGCTTTCAACGACCGGATCAAGGACCGCTGGCCGTTGCTCAGCGTATGGCTTTACCACAAGCCACGTGCGCGCTTCCTCATGTACCGGATCGAGCGCAGGTTGTTGGCCGGCAAACCCGTGCCGGCGAACGACCGCACCAGCGTGGTGCTCTTCACGGTGAACAAGGCGGCCTCGATGTACGTGCACCGCATGCTGCGTTGGATCGCCGAGCCGCACGGCCTGCTCCAGGCCGACCTCACCGGATGGTTCGCCACCAGTTCCGGCAACATGTTCCGGCATTTCAAGGACCCCGAGAGCATGCAGAAGCTCTTCCGGCCGAAGGGGTTCTTCTATGCGGCCCTGCGCGACCCGTGCGAC
Organism: uncultured Chryseobacterium sp.; assembly: GCA_964517015.1. GTDB lineage: Bacteria > Bacteroidota > Bacteroidia > Flavobacteriales_F > PHOS-HE28 > PHOS-HE28. Next base: position 1,382 of record CAZFAW010000325.1, on the reverse strand, counting down.
ATCCCCGGACCCGAGCGCTTCCGCATCGTGGTGGTGCTGCGCGACCCGCGCGATGTGCTCACCAGCAAATACTACTCCCAGGGCTTCAGCCATGCCGTGATCAACGAACGCGTGCACGCGCGGCGCAAGCAGGTGGTGCAACAGACCATCGATGCGTTCGTGCTGGAGCATGCCCCCGGCCTGTTGAAGAGCTACCAGCGGTACGTGGACCAGTACGATGGCAAACCCCATGCACTGATCACCACCTACGAGAAGATGATCGCCGACCTGCCGGGCTGGTTGAACACGATCGTTCAGCACACGGGCCTTACCGAGCACCCCGAAGCGGTACAACGCGTGCTGGACCACGCGAAGAACGTGAAGGCCACCGGCGACAAGAGCAAGCACATCCGCGTGGCGCGCAGCGGCGACCACCAGGAACGCCTGCAGCCGGCCACCATCGCCGAGCTCGATCGCATGTTCGCACCGCTGTTGCGCTGGTTCCCGCAGAAGGAGGCGGCACACTGACCGCATGCACGCGATCGGCCAAGCCCTGCTGAGCGAAGCGCAGACCCACCTGGAGGAAGGCCGGCAACGGCTGCACAAATGCCTGGGCCTTCTCGATGACGCAGGCATCTGGCAACGGGCGAACCCGAACACCCCCAGCGTGGGCAACCTGGTCCTGCACCTCTGCGGGAACGTGGGGCAATGGGTGATCGCCACATTGGGAGGTGCGCACGATACCCGCGATCGCGATGCGGAATTCGCGGAGAACGGTCCGATCCCGGTGGACGAGCTCCGCGCACGCCTGGACCGCACGATCGACCGCGCGCTCGTGGTGATCTCCGGCCTCACGGAAGCGCAATTGCTCGATCCGCACGCGGTGCAAGCCTACACGCCCACGGGCATCGGGATCCTGGTGCACGTCACCGAACACTTCAGTTACCATGTGGGGCAGATCACCCTGCACACCAAGCTGCTGCTGAACGTGGACACGGGCTACTACGCGGGCGTGGACCTGGCCACGAAGCCGAAGCCCTGATCGCCCCGGTCCAACCTGATGGCGCTTGTGGCCTGCCGTGAACAACCCGTTGAAAACAGTGCGCTGTCCCCTGGAAAGGCCAGGCAACCCGCTCCATGGCGCCGATCGTCACCCGGAACGGGTGCACCTGCAAGGAACCCTAGGATGGAACGACCGTGGCGAGCGATGGGCATCCAGGCTGCTCCGTGTCCACGTAACTTGGCTCGCCCCCAGCACCTCCCCATGATCAGGAACCCCTTCCGTACCCTGCTGCTCGTCGGTTCGCTGGTCGCTGCCACGCTCGTTCCGGCGCAGGTGGTGATCAACGAGGTGAACGTTTCCAACTTCGACAGTTACGCGGACAATTTCGGGGAGTTCGAGG
>CAZFAW010000324.1:0-3569 GCA_964517015.1 uncultured Chryseobacterium sp. | reverse complement strand
GGCGGCCTGGCGGGCGCCGATGGACCCACGCACCATGGCGCGTTCGACCTGGCCTACTTCCGCTGCATCCCGAACATGATCGTGAGCGCACCCATGAACGAGGAGGAACTGCGCAACCTCATGTACACCGCGCAGCTCAAGGACCATGGACCGTTCAGCATTCGCTACCCGCGCGGGGAAGGGGTGATGCTCGACTGGAAGACCCCGTTCAAGGAGATCAAGGTGGGCACCGGTCGCAAATTGCGCTCGGGCGATGACCTCGCCGTGCTCAGCATCGGGCACATCGGGAACGTCGCCGCAAAGGGCATCGATGCCTTGAACGCCGAAGGGCACAGTGTGGCCCATTACGACATGCGTTTCGCCAAGCCGCTCGACGAACTGCTGCTCCACGAAGTGTTCGCCAAGTTCAAGCACGTGATCACCGTGGAGGACGGTTGCGTGCAGGGCGGCATGGGCAGCGCGGTGCTGGAGTTCATGGCCGATCACGGCTACCATGCCCAGGTGAAACGCCTCGGTATTCCCGATCGATGGATCGAGCACGGGACGCAGCCGGAACTTTACGCCGAATGCCATTTCGACGATGCGGCGCTCATTGCCGCGGTGCGGGAAATGTTGCCCGCCAAGGGGCAAAGGCGCATACCGAAAGGGGCCTGATCGCGGCTTACCCGCCCTTCATCCGCTCCTGTAACAAACCCGATGGGCGGGCCGTCCTACGCATGAACGGACCCGACCATGAGAACCCTCACCACCCTGGCCCTGGCGCTCCCTTTGTTCGCCCTGGCCCAGACGGACAGCACCCGCAAGGAAGCGGAAGGCACCCATAGCCTGTTCATCGGAACCAACGGCACGGAAGGTTTCGAGGTGCGCGTGGACCCCATTGACACCACCCACCGCGACAAGCCCGATACGTTGCGCATCACCATGGGCAGCAAGCTGTACACGATCATCACCACGCGCAAGGTGGACGACGGCAGCGAGGACCAGGCGAAGGACCGCGAGCGGCAGCTCGCACGCGAACGGCGCAACCAGTTCACGTACTGGAGCGGCATCGACCTCGGCTTCAACACCTACCTGGACGCCGCAGGCAGCCTGGAGCTGGACAGCACCACCGACTTCATGGAGCTCGATCCGTGGGCCTCGCGCTTCCTGTCCATCAATTTCATGGAACAGAAGATCGGGTTCGGATCGCATCATGCGGGCCTGCTCACCGGCCTGGGCATCGAGTTCACCAGCTACAAACTGGCGAACAACGTGATCCTGGGCTACGACAAGGACAGCACCTACGCCACGGAGGTCGAGTCGCCCACCTTCACCAAGAACAAGCTGCGGCAGATCGGCCTGCGCGTGCCGCTCATGCTCGAGTTCAACACCGGACGCGCGGAAGTGGTGCGCACCACGGGCACCAGCGACGAGGGCGAATGGGTGCAGGAACACATCCGCCGGGAGAACAACTTCCACATCGCCGCCGGTGTGGTGGGCACGGTGTACTTCGACACCATGTACAAGCAGAAGTACCGCCAGGACGGAGAGATGCAGAAGGAGCGCAGCGGCGGCACCTACAACCTGCTGCCCTACCGGTTGGCCGCCTCGGTGCGCGTGGGGTACGGCTCCTTCAACCTCTTCGCCGAATACGGCCTTACGCATCTGTTCAAGGAGGATCGCGGGCCGGAGCTCACGCCCCTTAACGTCGGGATCACCCTCATCGGCTTCAACTGAGTTCGCGGCAACGGCGAACGGCGCAACAAGGGTGGTTGAAGCCCCGCGCGGCCCCGCCACATCGGCGGGGCCGCGCTATTTTCGCGGTCCTTCCAAAAGACCCGATCCATCATGGGCCGCATTTTCGAGAAACGCAAGCACAAGATCTTCGCCCGCAACGCCAAGCTCTCCAAGATGTTCACGCGCATCGGCAAGGAGATCGCCATGGCGGTGAAGGCCGGTGGCCCCAGCCCGGAGGCGAACACCCGGCTGCGCATGGCCATCCAGAACGCGCGGGGCGCCAACATGCCCAAGGACAACATCGACCGCGCCATCAAAAAGGCCGCCGGTGGTGGCGAGGCGGATTACAGCGAAGTGACCTACGAGGGGTACGCCCCGGGCGGCGTGGCGGTCTTCGTCGACGCCAGCACGAACAACGTGAACCGGACGGTGGGCAACGTGCGCAGCTATTTCACCAAGTGCGACAGCAACCTGGGCACCAACGGATCGCTGGCGCACGTGTTCGAACGCAAGGGCGAGTTCGTGGTGGAGAACGGTGCCCTGAAGGGTCGCGATGCCGACGAGTTCGAGATGGAGCTGATCGACGCGGGCGCCGATGACGTGGTGCGCGAAGAGGAGGCCTTCTACATCTACGTGCCGTTCACCGGGTTCGGCGCCATGCAGCAGAAGTTGGAGCAGCTGACGGTGGAAAGCAAGAGCGCGGAGCTCAAACGGTTCCCGCTCACCAGCGTGCCCGTGGACATCACCACGGCGCGCAACGTGATGCGGCTCGTGGATATGTTGAACGAGGACGACGACGTGAACGCCGTGTACCACAACATGGAACTTAGCGAGGAGGTGGAGGCCGAACTGGCCCGGGGCTAGATGGCCTTGAAGCGGATGTGGTAGCGCGTGCCCGTGCTGCCACCTTCCACCGTCAGGTGCCCGTTCAATTGGTCCACCAGGCTTTCGATCAACGACATGCCCAGGGTGCTGTTCCCGGCTTGCAGCTTTTCCGCGGGGATCCCCGTACCATCGTCGGCGTACACCAGGTCGTAGGCATGATCGCCGGCGGCATGGATGGCCAGTTCGATCCTTCCGCCCTCCCTGCCGTTGAAGGCGTGCTTGAAACTGTTCGTGATCAGTTCGTTCAATAACAGGCCCAGCGGCACCATGGTGTTCAGGTCCACGCTGAGGCCCGGGTCGATGGTGGTGCGGTAATGGATCGAGTCGCGCACGTTGTTCAACTGCACCAGTTCGGCGAAGAGCTCCTTCAGGTAGGTGGCGAGGTCCACCTTGGCGAACACATCGCCTTTGTAGAGCTTCTCGTGGATCAGGGCCATGCTCCGCACGCGGCTCTGGCTTTGCTCGAAAGCCTGTTTCAGGCCGGGGTCCTCCAGGGTGGCGCTCTGCAGGCGCAAGAGGCTGGCCACCACCTGCAGGTTGTTCTTCACGCGATGGTGGATCTCCTTGATCAAGGTGCTGATGCGGTCGTTGGCGCGCTCCAGTTTCACCTTCTCGTCCTGCAAGGCCTGGTTCTGCTCCACATCGCGCGCACGTGCCGCGCGAAGATTGTCCCGCATGCGGGTCAGGGCGTTGCCCAACGTGTCCTGCTCGCCGCGGGTGTCGATCGGCGTGTCGTAGTTGCCGCGACCGATGGCTTCGGCGCTGCCTGCCAGCGACCGGATGTGCTCGCTCATGCGGTTGAAGGACCGCGCCATCTGCCCGATCTCGTCCGCGCTGTCCACGCGCACCTGTGCGGTCACGTCGCCCAGTGCCAGTGCCGAAGCCGACCGCGTGACCTCGTTCACCGTGCTGCGGATGCCGCGCGTGATCACCACGGCCATCACGCTCACCGCGCCCACCACGCCCAG